>DHFT01000015.1 GCA_002402375.1 Elusimicrobia bacterium UBA4817
CGAAGAGTTTTTCAGTGAACCCTAATTTAGGATAAATTTAATGATTGTGTAGGGCTGGCTCGTAATTGGATATAACCGCTGTTATATGACCCGAAAGGCTGAAATTTAGTGCAACGTTCCGAAGGAAAATTTCAGAGTTACGAACCAGCCTATTCTTTATTTAGTCAACGCTTTAAATTTGTCCTTTGTGGCTTTGCAAACAGGGCATACCCAGTCGGCCGGCAGGTCTTCAAAGGATGTACCGGGTTTTATACCGGAACTTGAGTCTCCCTTAGCAGGGTCATATACATGACCGCAGACGCTACATTTATATTTCTTCATACTATTCACCTCTTTTAGAGTTATACACAATTTCTTGCCTTCTTGTCAAGTACTTTTTTTATTTTTTGAGATACAGTATTGACCGTAGGTAAATTGGAACATTTGTTCCATTTTTTTTACTTAAAAAGTTTTGCGGAGTTTATAAAGACGATAAAATCCGGAAGAACATGGGCAATTGCTGCGGTCATAGGACTTAAAATTCCTGTTGCGGCAAGACCCATTCCTATAATATTAAAAGCCATTCCCAACGTAATATTCTGTTTAATGGTTCTAAAAGTTCTTTTGCCGAGTATTATTGCTTCAGGAATTTTTGAGAGGTCATCACCCATAAGAGCAATATTTGCACTTTCAATTGCGACATCGGTTCCGGCGGTGCCCATTGCAATACCTACATCCGCTTGTGTTAAAGCCGGCGCATCATTGATGCCGTCACCCACCATCACGATTTTGTCATTTTTATTTAAGAGTTTTTTTATCTGTTCAACCTTTTCGTCGGGCAGCATCTCGGCATAAACCTCGTCAACACCCAAAAGTTCCCCTATCGCTCTTCCGGTCCTGTCGTTGTCTCCGGTAAGCATAATAATTTTTTTAATACCGGCGACCCGCAGGGCAAACAATGATTCGCGGGCATTTTTTCTGAGCACATCCGAAACGGTAATAACGCCGCAGACATCTCCGTCGTGGGCGGTAATAAGCGGCGTCTTCCCGTCATGCTCCAATTTTTCCATATACTCGTTTATTTCCGACGGTAATTTTATATTTTCATCCGCCATTAACTCACGGCTGCCCAGAACAATTTTTCTGCCGGAACAGGTCGCCGTAATTCCTTTTCCTTTAATAACTCTGAAATCTTCCGGGTCCGGCACGGCAATTTTTAATTCTTCGGCTTTTTTTAATATCGCTCCTGACAGGGGATGACCTGAAAATTTTTCGGCAACCGCCGCACATTCAATAATTTCATTCTCAGTATGCTCATCAAATTTTTTTATTTCAACAACATGAGGCACGCCTTCGGTAAGCGTACCGGTTTTATCAAAAACGACCGTTTTCGCCTTGCTTAAATTTTCCAGATATACACCGCCCTTGATGAGAATTCCATGACGGGACGCCTTACCGATAGCCGCAATAAATGCAAGAGGTGTGGCGAGGGCAACGGCACAGGGACAGGCAACGACAAGAACGGTAACGGCAATCTTAAAATCTCTTGTCAGCAAAAATGTAACAACAACTATCAATAAAACAACCGGAGTGAAATAATTAGTGAATACATCCGCTATTTTCTGCACGGGTGCTTTTGACAATTCTGCCTCTTCAATCAATTTTATAATTTTTCCGTAGGTGGAATCAACGCCGACTTTTTCCGTATTAATTTGTAAAAAACCTGAATCCAAAATAGTGCCAGCAAATACGGTGTCTCCGGTATTTTTTTCCACCGGAATGCTTTCGCCGGTGATTGTTGACTGGTTGACGGATGCGTTCCCTTTCACGACTTTTCCGTCAACAGGAATATTTTCACCGGCTTTAACCATTACGATATCGCCGGGTTTGACATTTTCAACATCTGTCTCAATTTCTTTTCCTTCAACAAGAACTTTCGCAGTTTTCGGTGCGGCTTTTATTAGCGAGTGGATTGCTGATTTGGATTTTGCCGTCGTATAGTCCTCAATAAGCCGTGCTAAAAGAACAAGAAATCCTATAACTGTCCCGGCAAGATATTCCTTTATGAGAAGCGTCCCTAAAATTCCAAGCCCCATGAATGCGTCTGCATCAATAAACCTGTTTTTGATACTTGTATAAATCGCTCTGAAAAAAGGTAGTCCGCACCACAAAGCGGTTGCAAGAAAAATATAATTTCCTTTATGGGTGAAATGGAACAAATGTCCCGCAATGACCAAAACACCGACGGCAACAATCCGCAAAATATCATAAGTATGATTTTCTTCGTGTTCCGCTTTTTCTTTTTTTAAACCGTATCCGAGCTCGCGAACTTTTTTTTCCACTTCCGGCATAACTGACTCGGTTTCATAGACGACAAACAATGTCCCGTTCGCAAAACTGACACTTGCATCATTGATACCTTCTATTTTTTTAACGCCTTTTTCTATATTAAGTGCGCAGGAAGCACAATGCATCCCCTCAACATAATATTTTTCTTTTTTCGGCATAATTTTATTTTACCAAAATTTCTGAAAAGTGCAATAAAAAAATGTAAATAAAAAAGCGGCCTGTTTTTAACAAGCCGCTTTTTTGTAACTTAACCGGTAATAGTTTAGTTTCTATTGTCATGTTGAGCGGAGCGAAACATCTCGCTTTTTAACACCGAGATTCTTCGGCTTCGCCTCAGAATGACATTGTTGGACAGCCACCTATCCGTTACGGAGTGAAAAACATTCCGTAGATATCGCCGTTACTGAAAACCCAAGAACCATCGGTATTAGCTCGTAAGACAGATAAGAAATATTTACTCCCTCCAAAAAACGGCCATGCCATAATGTAATTTTCAGAGCCCTTTTTTGTCAATAGCGTAATCTCGTTGCCGAGTTTGTTTCCGTTCGTATCAAAGAATCTTGCCCGTGCCGTCACATTTTCGGTTCCATATCCATCCACCCAGGTAACAAGATATTTTGTTCCGTCAAAACAGGGTATGGGCAAGAATTGGCTTAACGGCCGGTCGCTGATGGTAAATGCAGGAGATACATTTCCGTTATTATCCATAAACCGACCATAACATTTCCAAATCGTGGATGAACTATAAACCTCTATTGCATCATGGTATGCTACAAAACATTTGTTATTCACATTATCAAATGCGATAAAAGAAGGGTTGTCGGATGCATAATCGCTGCTATCAATAAGAATCTCATAACCCAAACTGCCGTCTGTGTTAATAAAACGTGCATAAACATCCGCCGAATTATAATTATTGGTGCCAGGATTCAAAGCATGTCGCCTGCCGTCCGACCATGTAGCAAGATATTTACTGCCGGTATATCTTAATTCTGTTTGTCCTTGAGTATACGGTGCTGTGGCAATGGCAATTTCCGAGCCGATAAGCGAACCATCCGGTGCTATCATCCTGCCATAAATATCCCGGTTATCCCCGGTGTTTCTGAAATCACTCCAGGTAATTAAATAATTCGTTCCGTCAGAAGCAATCGCCGGACGACCTGCGGAAGGAGCGGTACTGATAAGAACCGGCGAACTTTTTACACCGGCAGGAGTGATAAATATTCCGTAAAGATTGCCGTAATTAGTGCCGACTGTCGGCCAATTGCAGGTTTCGGTACTTCTGAAAACCATCAGGTATTTATTACTTGTGCTTCCATAAGCAATACTTGCAACATCAATGCCGCCACCGTGTGTAGAACCTAAAACATCAAAAGAAAGCAGGGTACCCGCAGAACCCGAACCGAGAACAAATGTCGCTTCTAAGTTATACGGAGCATTAGTTGAATCCCTTATGCCATAAGCCATAAGATAGTTTGTTCCGTCAAAAGCCGTGGCAGGAACGCCGTCAAATTTTCCTGTTGCTGTAATCGCAAACTCTGTAAGCGTTGCGCATGAAACTGCTGTTGTTTTTGCGGATTTTTTACCCGCCCAGTCATATGCTTCAATTGTATAACCGTATTGAATGCCGCCTGGCACGCCGGCCGGCAGCCCGACATCAAGATATGTCGTGTAAGAGACATTCGCTATTTTCACGCCGTCACGGTAAATCGCATAACCGGCAATGTCCGTTCCGGGTGAAGCGGTCCAACTCAGTTTTATTGATGTGCCGCTTATTCCTGTTGCCGCAACATTCGTCGGCGCATCAGGTGCTGTTATATCATTCGCCGTCGGAGCCACAGTTGAAATAACTATACCCGTTGTCGTATCTTTGATAACCGAATAACTGTAATCGCTGCCGAAAGTTATCTGCGTCTGTTCTAGCGCCTTATCAAACCCCGAACTATTTGCATCAAACGGAGTTGTGAACATATCATAACTGAGCGGGTCTATGCCGTTACGCTCTAATACTGAACTGACAACTGTCGCCACTACCGACTTGATTGTGTCTATTGTTTCTTTAGCAGGTAGTGTGCCAAGTGAAACAAAATTGTTGTCAAAGGCATCTTTCACATCAGAAACATTTTTTGTTGACTTAAAATATGTTCTGACAACCATATCTGTAAACGGATGGATGTTGCAGGTGCCTGACGCATTCGCTACACTGAAATATGTCGCTGTGCCGTCGGTAACTTTTAACAATACCGGGAGTGACATGCTTGTAATGTCAACTGTAAACTTTCCGGTTGCATCAGTCGTGCCGGTTGCGGTATAGCCCTCAGTGCTTTTTGCCACTACCGCTTTTGATGCAATTGCCGCTCCTTTTGCCGCAGTGCCTGAAAGCGTTTGCAATGTCTGCGTCGCCGGCGGCTGAACCGTCGTTTCCGCCTTTTTCTCTCTGACTTTCTTGTCCAGTTCTTTTACCTTTTCCTTTACCGCACCGGTCATTCCGAGCCGCAAACCCGCGGCGCAAAGGAACGCCGACATTCCGACAATTAAACCGAGCAAAAGTATTTTTTTCATATATTTATTTGCCCCCTTTTCCAAAATAATAGTTTATCCCGAAATTAACCACATATTCCAGACCGTCAACCGACTCGGAAGTATCTTTCGTATCTTTAAGCGAAATATATGCGGGACCTAAATCCAACTGAACCGAAAAACCCTTCGCAAAAAAATACTCGCTTCCGACAAAGAGTTCTCCAGCAATTCCGTTGCCCTCGCTTTCATCTCCCTTAAATGTAACAAAATCGCCTTCCAAACCGGCGAACAAAAGATATTTCGCTGCGGGTGAAAAATAATAATAGCCACGCAATCCGCCGACGAAAATATCTTTCTCAATCTGCCCTTTTCCTTCAAGAGATATTTTATCGGATAAAAAATATCTCACCCCAAGACCGGGAAAATTAAGTCCTACGGCGATGTCTTTTTTGGCGACTTCGCCGGACAACAATGTGCTAAAAAGTAACAGAACAACCGTCATCTTTTTAACCATACCGCCACCTCCTCGCGAACATAAATTCGCATTTTAAGAAAATAAAAAAGCAGACATAATGTCTGCCATTATAATTGAACTATTGAATATATAAACGCTTTTTAAATTTTGTCCGTAACTGCCCCCCCCCCGAAAATTTTACCGGCGGAGATATTAACAATTTTATTTTCTAATCTAAAAATTTTACCATTCATTTTTTTTTCAACGACTTGCTTTCGGATGTTTTTCCCGATAATCCTGATGAATAACAATTATAAGTGTAACTACTATAAATAAAATTACTCCGAACCCTGCAATATAAAAATTGTCCATTTATTCACCTCCGCGGTCTACAAACACCGAATATACAAAACATATTGTTGAAATAATTAAACCAAATATAAATTTGTTTTTAGAAAAATTGGCAGGTGACACCCATTGCCCAAGCACAATAATTGCCAAAAATAGTTTCCCGATGTCCGCAACAATTTTTCCCAAGTTTTCTCTCTGTTTTTTTGTAAGTTTCATTCGCGATTTAAGTATAACAAAAAACATTTTTTTTGTCAAGTAAAAAATGCCGATGTGTAAAAAATCACAATGTGCTTTCGTAAATCCGGTATTTTTTGTAAAGGACGCCGCCCATCGCTTCTATGCCTTTGTTGATTAAATCGTTGTCTTCAAGCGTCCACGAAAGTTCCCCGGCATCGTAGCCCGCATTCTTGGTTGATATAAAAATCTCGTGATACAAAACCGCCTCGAGTCCTTTGTTCCTGAACTCTTTCTTGACGCCGAGAGCCATAAGCCGCGTGAGTTTTATTTTTCTTTTCCAGTAGAAAAATTTGATAATTCCGGGAAGATTCATTCGGCCGCCAAGTTTTTTTAGAACGAAATTATAGTCGGGAACGGAAAGCGTCGCTGCAACCGGCTCGCCTTTTATTTCAAGAAAATGGCAGATTCGCGGGTCAAGAAGCGGTTTCAGACCCTTCGCCATATAATCAATTTCCTCGTCGGTCATCGGCACGAAACCCCAGTTCTTCTCCCACGCGGAATTATAAATTTCTTTGAAATAGCCGACATCCCGCTTAAAATTTTTCAAATCAAAATTCCTGAATCGGACACCCTCTCTTTTTTTCACACGCTCAACGATTTTTGCGATTCTTTCCGGAGCAGCACCGGCAGTTGATCTCAGAAATGCATAAAGGTCTTTCGCTTTTTTGAAACCGGATTTTTCAATTAAATCAATATAATACGGCGGATTATATGTCATCATAATTACCGGCAAAGAGTCAAAACCGTCAATCAAAAGTCCGTATTCGTCGTTTGCGGAAGGATTCGCCGGACCTTTTATTATTTCCATCCCTTCGGATTTCAGAAATTTTCCCGCCTCATCTAAAAGTGATTTTGCAACGGCTACATCGTTTATGCAGTCAAAAAATCCGAAGAAACCGCATTTTTCGTTATGAACTTTTATGTGATTTTTGTCAATTATTGCGGCGCATCTGCCGACGATTTTGTCATTATCCTGCGCCAGAAATATTTTTATTTTTGCGTGTTTCCAGAAAGGGTTTTTATTAGAGAATAGTTTTTTTGTTTCCGATATTAACGGCGGAACCCAGAACTTTTCGTAAGGCGTGTTTTTGTAAAGTTGAAAAGGAAATTTTACAAACTCATCAAGTTTTTCGGGCGGGTTATAACTTTTTATCTCCATAACTTGCCCATCCAGTTTCTCAACTGTTTCATATCAAAGACATTATAACTGAATTTTCTCTTTTTTATCCACGGACGGTTGGTATCAATAACTCCCAACTCTCTGCCGGCAATTTCAAACGCCTCAAGTACTCCGTCAAGCTGTTCATCCGTGTGAGTAGCCATAATGCTTACCCTGATAAGTGCTCTACCCGGCGGAACTGCCGGAGAAACCACGGGTGTGGTAAAAATTCCGTGCTCATAAAGGAGCTTGCACATCTGAAACGCTTTTTCATCATCTCCGATGATGACCGGTATTATCGGCGTTTCGCTTTTGCCGGTATCAAAACCGAGTGCACGAAACCCCGCCCTCATTTTTTCCGTATTTTTCCAGAGACGTTTTATTCTCTCCGGATGATTTTTTATAACTTTCAAAGCGGAGCGGACGGATGCAACATTTGAAGGAGACGGACTTGCTGTAAATATAAGAATGCGGGATAAATGTTTCAGATAAAAAATTATGTCCTCGTCGGCGGCGACAAACCCGCCGATAGATGCAAGCGATTTGGAAAAAGTCCCCATTATAATGTCAACCTCATCCGTCAACCCGAAATGGTCGCAGGTGCCTTTCCCGTTTTTCCCCATCACACCGAGACCGTGGGCATCGTCCACCATAACGCGGGAATTATATTTCTTTGCAAGTTTAACGATTTCGGGAAGGTCGGCGACATCCCCTTCCATACTGAAAACGCCGTCAACAATTATAAGTTTCGCTTTTTCATGTCCTATAAATTTCAGCACCCTTTCCAAATCATCCATATCGTTATGCTTATATTTAATCGTTTTGCCGAATGAAAGCCGGCAGCCGTCATAAATTGACGCATGGTCGTATTCGTCAAGAATCATATATTCGTTCCGACCGGCAATAGCGGAAATTATACCGAAATTTGTCTGCATTCCGGTTGAAAAAAGCAGCGATTTTTCTTTTCCGATAAATTCCGATATTTCTTCTTCAAGTTTGACATGTATGTCAAGTGTGCCGTTTAAGAAACGACTGCCGACGCAACCAACCCCGTATTTTTGAACAGCACGGATAGCGGATGCCTTCAATCTCCAGTCGCTGGTTAAACCCAGATAATTGTTTGAACCCATCATAATCAACTTCTCACCGCCGACGGTTACTTCAGGGTCCTGTCCCGATTCAAATGTCTTGAAATAGGGATAGATGTCGTTTTTCATCAGATATTTCGCAAACTGAACGATTTCACTGTTATAACATTTATCAAATATGTCCATAATAACATCAGTGAGTAGTGAGTAGGTAGTAGTAAGTAGTTAAAACCACTTCCCACTTCCTACTTCCCACTTACTGCCTCTGCTATCAAATCGCCGACTTCACTGGTTGAAAGTCCCATTTTTCCTGCCGACATAGATTTTATTTTTCCTGATGCCAGGACGGCCGTTACTGCGTCGTCAATTGTCTTTGCCATTTTTACCTCGCCGAGAGTTTCCATCATCATGGCTCCGGCATTTATGGCTGCAAGCGGGTTAATCACATTTTTGCCTGTATATTTAGGTGCAGAACCTCCGATAGGTTCAAACATTGAAACGCCTTCCGGATTTATGTTTCCGCCGGCGGCTATGCCCATTCCGCCCTGTATCATCGCGCCAAGGTCGGTTATGATGTCTCCGAACAGGTTCTCCGTTACGATAACATCAAAGAATTCGGGGTTCTTCACAAACCACATCGTCGTTGCGTCAACATGCGCATAATCCTGCTTTATATCCTTATAATACTTATCACCCATTTCCTTGTGCGCCCTAACCCATAAATCTCCGCAATGCGTTAAGACATTGCATTTATGGACCAGCGTCAGCATTTTTTTCTTGCTGTTCCTTTTCTTTGTCAGTTCGTAAGCGTACTTTATGCATCGGTCCACAATCGGTCTTGTGTAAACCATGACCTGCGTCGCAACCTCGTTTGGCGTGCCTTTCTGCGCGGCGCCGCCGATTCCCGTGTAAATTCCGCCCGTATTTTCCCTGACAACCACGAAATCTATCTGTTCGGGCCCTTTATCTTTTAACGGCGTTTCAACATTCGGATAAAGTTTTACGGGTCTTAAGTTTATGTACTGGTCCAGTGCGAATCGCAAACGTAGAAGTATTCCAAGTTCAAGTATGCCGGGTTTTACTTCCGGATGACCTATTGCACCTAAATATATTGCATCCTGTTTTTTTAGTTCTTCAATGCCCGATTCCGGCAGCAGTTCCCCCGTTTTCATATATCTTTCCCCGCCAAAATCATATTTCGTCAGGTTCAGTTTTACGTCATACTTTGATGCAGCGGCGTTCAATACTTTTAAACCTTCTGCAATAACTTCAGGTCCGGTGCCGTCACCGCCCATAACAGCAATATTGTAACTTTTTGACATTTACCCCCCCCTTTTTTTTATCCCGGGAATTCGGGATGTTTTTTATGTAATTAATAAGTCCGTCTGAATTAATAATTTTAAGAAGGAAATCCGGGAACGGTTTTGAAGAATACGATTGATGCCGGGTTAAGTTTTTAATCTTTCCTTCTTTGAGAGATATTTCCAGAACATCACCCGTTTTTATTTTCTGAGCCGCTTCTTTTGATTCCAGAATAGGAAGCCCTATGTTGATGGCATTTCTGAAAAAAATTCTTGCGAAACTTTCGGCAATAATGCAGGAAACACCCGCCGCTTTTATTGAGAGAGGAGCATGCTCTCTGGACGACCCGCAGCCGAAATTTTTTCCGGCAACTATAATATCGCCCGCCGAAACATTTTTGACGAAATCACCGTCAATATCCTCCATACAGTGTTTGGCAAGTTCATCAGGGTCGGCGGTATTCAAATATCTCGCCGGAATAATCTCGTCGGTATTTACATTGTCGCCGTATTTGTGCGCTTTTCCTTTTAATATCATTTTTTCACTTCAGAATTAAGGATTAAGTCGCTTCGCTTTAAGTATTAAGTTTTTTCTTAATCCTTACAACTTATCACTTAATTCTGCTTTATTTTATTTTCATCGCATTGGTCGGAAACATCGTCACGATAAAGTTTTTATTTAAGTCAAGAAACTCAACTTCGTATTTCCAATCCTCGCCGGGTTTAATCGCTGAAATTACCGCATCCGTAATAGGTATAAACTGTTTCACCGGCGCATTTATAAAATCGGAAATACGGCTGCCCGGCGGGAGATAGACAGCACCCTGAATTTTACAGTTATCAAGATAGATAATTACATCGTGCCTTTCTTTATTAATTCTTTCGGGTGAATCAAACATATAAAATCAGGAAGTAGGCAGTAGTAAGTAGGGAGTAGTTAAAAACCACTTCCCACTTACTGCCTCTTTCATTCCGGCAAACTTATTTTTCCGGCAATAGCGGAAGCGGCGGCAACCGCAGGATTTGAAAGATAGACCTCGCTTTCCGGATGGCCCATTCTTCCCGTGAAATTTCTGTTTGTCGTCGCAATCGCCCTTTCGCCCTTCGCCAAAATTCCCATATGGCCGCCTAAACACGGCCCGCAGGTCGGCGTTGAAACAGCACAACCGCTGTTTATGAAAATTTCAATCAGACCTTCTTTGAGTGCGGCCAGATATATTTTTTGTGTGGCGGGAAAAATTATTGTTCGGACATCGGGATGAACTTTTCTTCCTTTCAACACTTGAGCGGCAATGCGCAAGTCCTCTATACGGCCGTTGGTGCAACTCCCGATAACCGACTGGTCTATTTTTACATCTTTGACGTCTTTTACGAATCTTCTATTGGACGGAAGAGGCGGAAACGCTACAACCGGTTCAATTTTTGAGCAGTCATAGACGATTATTTTTTCGTATTTTGCATCCTTGTCATTTTCATAAATTTCGTAAGGTCTCTCCGCCCTGCCTTCAACGTAATCCAACGTTTTTTTATCAGCCGGAATAATCCCCGCCTTGCCGCCGGCTTCAATCGCCATATTGCAAATTGTGAATCTATCCGACATTGAAAGTTTTCCTATTACCTCGCCTGAAAACTCCATCGCCCTGTAATTCGCACCGTCAACACCAATATCTCCGATTAGATATAAAATCAAGTCCTTGCCTGTTACCCATTTATTTAACTTCCCGTTGAAAATGAATTTGAGCGTCGGCGGAACTTTGAACCATGCTTTACCTGTGAGCATACATGCCGCTAAATCGGTAGAACCCACACCTGTTGCAAAAGCGCCTAATGCGCCGTAAGTGCAGGTGTGACTGTCGGCACCGATAATAACATCACCCGGCAGAACAACCCCTTCTTCGGGAAGAAGAGCATGCTCAATTCCCATTCTGCCAACATCATAATAATGTGTAAGCCCCTGTTCTTTCGCAAAATCCCTTAGAATCTTTGCCTGTTCGGCGGATTTTATATCTTTGTTCGGACAGAAGTGGTCGGGCACCAATACGATTTTTTCCCTGTCAAAAACTTTTTTACCGCCGGCGTTTTTGAATTCAGAAATCGCCAGAGGCGCCGTTACATCGTTCGCCAGAGCAATATCCACATTGCATTCAATAAAATCACCCGGTGTAACTTTTTTCAAACCCGCACCAGCAGCCAATATTTTTTCGGTAATGGTCATATTTTCATCCGCTCTGCGATTATCTACATTGACTTTATCTGCGAATATCTGCGTTCTTATCTGCGAATATCTGCGTTCTCAATATCCTGTTTATTGCGGAAAGGTATGCTTTTACGGATGCTTCAAGGACATCCGTTGATGTGCCGCGGCCTACGAAAATTTTTCCTTTGTGCTCAATTTTCACTATCGCCTCGCCGACGGCGTCCTTTCCGATAGATACCGATTTGAGAGAATAATCCAGCAGCTTGAATTTCCGCCCTATAATTTTTTCAATCGCTTTATATGAGGAATCAACTGGTCCGTCGCCGGAGGCATCCGCAAAAAATATTTTTTTGTCTTTTTTCAACTCTATTTTTGCAACAGGTTTTACACTGCTTCCGGACGATATGAAAAGAGCTGACAGTTCATAAATCTGCTTTTCTTCTGCGAACTCGTTTTCAATAATTGCCTCAATATCCTCGTCATAAACATTCTTCTTTTTATCGGCAAGCAATTTGAAATCCGAAAAAGCTTTTTCAAATTCTTTACCCGTAAGTTTGAAACCGAGTTCCGTAATCTTTTTTTCAAAAGCATGCCGCCCGGAATGTTTTCCGAGAACGATGGAAGATGATTTTAAGCCGATTGACTGCGGGGTCATAATTTCGTAGGTCTGGGCTTTTGCCAGAACCCCGTGCTGATGAATTCCCGCCTCGTGCGCAAAAGCGTTGCCGCCGACAATCGCCTTGTTTTGCTGAATGAGCATTCCGGTTAAAGACGAGACCAATTTTGATGTTTTTGAGATTTCCGTTGTTTTTATGTTTGTTTCAAAATTAAAAAGTTTTTTTCTCGTGTTGAGTATCATCACTATTTCTTCTAATGATGCGTTGCCGGCTCTCTCGCCGAGACCGTTTATGGTGCACTCAATCTGCCTGACACCGTTTATCGCGGCAGAAATAGAATTTGCCGTCGCAAGCCCTAAATCATTATGACAGTGAACGGAAATAACCGCTTTGTGAATGTTCGGAACTCTGGAAAAAATCCTTGATATAATTTCGCCGAATTCAGACGGCACGGAATAACCGACCGTGTCCGGAATGTTAACGGTTGTAGCCCCTGCATCTATAACCCCTTCAACCACCCGGCACAAAAAATCAAGTTCGCTTCTTGCCGCATCTTCGGCGGAAAACTCCACATCGGCGGTCTTGCTTTTCGCGTATTTCACCGCATCAATCGCTCTGCTGAATACATCGTCCGGCGACATTTTAAGTTTATATTTCATATGAATAGGGCTTGTAGCGAGAAATACATGAACACGATTTTTTTTCGCATATTTTATTGCATCAAAACAGACATCAATATCTTTTTTCAATGCGCGGGCAAGACCGCAAACAACGGGACCTTTTATTTTTTTTGCGATGGTAGAAACGGCTTCAAAATCGCCGACGGATGATGCGGGAAAACCCGCCTCTATAACATCAACTCCGAGTGCAGAAAGTTGAGTTGCAATCTCCAATTTCTGTTTCGTATTTAAAGATGCGCCGGGTGACTGTTCGCCGTCTCTTAAAGTAGTGTCAAAAATAATTATTTTTTCCATTTTACACCTTCTTCTTCAATCTGATTAATCTTAAAATATAGCCGATAATTCCCGACAGAAAATACAAAATATAAATTATAAAAATGGTGTTCTGCGGATATGTGAATATCAAAATTATTGAAACAATCAATAAAACCAACAACTGAAACGAATGCGGTTTGGCAAAATTTATTTTCTTAAAATTGGAATACTTTATTTTTGATATGAGAAAAATTGAAATAATTACCATCAAAAACGGCATTACATCAAAAAATAAAGGCATCTTTTCAGTCAGCAATTTTATATTTTTTGCCGTCAGTTCCGTGCCCTGTTCAAAAAGTTCATACGAGAGAACAAAAGATGCTATTATGCCGCCGGCGGCGGGAGTCGGAAGCCCTTCAAAATGAGTTTTTATTTTGTTTTCTGTGTCCGCATAAGCAACAGTGTTAAATCTTGCAAGCCGCAAAGCGGAAGCAATCACAAAAAAAACGGCAATGGCAATACCTATTTTGCCCATACTATGAAGAACCAATTGATACATCAAAACTGACGGGGCAACGCCGAAAGAAAGAAAATCTGCAAGCGAATCAAGTTCCACGCCGAAAGAACTTTCGGCATGCATAGCACGGGCAACTCTACCATCGGCAATATCCATTAATATCGCGATAATAATAGCCCATGCAGCGGGCGAAAAATCGGAAGCGATTGAATAATGCAACGAAAAAAAACCCGCTACTATATTTGCCACAGTAAACATACTCGGTATTATGTAAATTCCGCGTTTCATATCTTTCCTATCACCGTTATACCGGCGGTAACTTTATCGCCGACCTTAACTTTTACAGAAATATTTTCCGGAAAATAGATATCAACCTGACTGCCGAAATGAATCAGTCCTATCTTTTCGCCCTGTACAACATCTTGATTTAATTTAACCCACAAATCGCATCTCTGTGCTATAATGCCTGCAATCTGTCTTACTAAAATAGACATTTGTCCGTTTTTAATTCCTATTAAGTTCTGAACATTTTTAGCGGCGGCATCCGGATGATTCGCAGGCAAATATTTCGTACCTTCTTTACTTATGTAAGATATTTTCCCTGAAATAGGCGCTCTTTGCAAATGGACATTAAAGACCGACAGAAAAATTTTTACGATTTTCGCTCTGCCTTTTATTACAAGCGGTTCATCTACATCCGAAATTTCAAAGACGGTGCCGTCGGCGGGCGACAAAATCACATTTTCATCTATGGCAATGGTTCTTTTCGGGTCCCTGAAAAAATAAAAGCAGAAACACACCAAAAGAAAAAAAACCGCGCTGAAAATATAGTTAAGCACCCCGCCTGAAATAAAAAAAATCAGAGAAAAAACCAAAAACAGCAAAACATAATTAAATCCTATTTTCACCATAAAAATCCTTATTCTTCTATTTTCACTTTTATTCCGGGACCCATCGTGGAAGAAATTGCGGTACTTTTTATGTACTGCCCTTTTGAAGAGGCAGGTTTAAGCGAGATGACCGTAGAGATTATTGCTTTGGCATTTTCAACAAGTTTATTTTCGTCAAAAGAAAGTTTTCCGACGGTGCAGTGGACAATTCCCTGCGGATCGTTTTTGAATTCAACGCGACCCGCTTTAATTTCTTTAACCGTTTTTGCGATGTCAAAAGTCACGGTACCGGTTTTCGGATTAGGCATAAGCCCGCGAGGACCCAATATTTTTCCGAGTTTCGCAAGGTCTTTCATAATGTCGGGTGTTGCAACGATGGCATCAAAATCCATCCAGCCCTTTGATATTTTTTCAATCATATCTTCGCTGCCGGAAAAATCCGCGCCGGAGGTCTCCGCCTCTTTTACTTTTTCACCTTTAGCGATAACGACAATCTTTTTTGTTTTGCCTGTTCCATGGGGCAGCGAAACGGTTCCTCTGACCGTCTGGTCGGTCTGCTTCGGGTCGATTCCAAGCCGAACGGCAATTTCAACCGTCTCGTCAAATTTTGTTTTCGCTGATTGTTTCAAAATTTTCACCGCTTCGGAAATTGAATACAATTTCGCCTTATCAATTTTTTTTTCATTTTCCTTCATTCGTTTTGACATATTAAAATCAATTAGAAAAATTAGAAAAATTGAAAAAATTAGAAAGATTTAAAATCTTTTTAATCTTTTAATCTTTTTAATCTTTTAATTGCCTCCTTTATTCTACTTCTATTCCCATTGATTTTGCCGTGCCCTCAACAAGTTTTATCGCCGCCTCAACGGATGCCGCATTCAAATCAGGCATTTTTTGTTTTGCAATTTCGGTAACCTGTTTTTTGGTAATTTTTGCAACTTTAACTTTTTGGTCACCGGACGCCTTCGCTATACCGCATGCCTTTTTCAGAAGCGCGGAGACCGGAGGAACTTTCGTAATAAATGTAAACGACCTGTCTTCATAGACGGTTATAATTACCGGGACAACCATTCCGGCATCCTGCGATTTTGTTTTCTCGTTAAACTGTTTGCAAAAATCCATAATGTTGACGCCATGCTGTCCGAGTGCAGGTCCTACCGGGGGTGCCGGATTCGCGGCTCCTGCCGGAATTTGCAATTTGATTTGTGTCTTTACTTTTTTCGCCATAATAACTTCAGGGAGTAGTGAGTAGTAAGTAGGGAGTAGTTAAAACCACTTCCCACTTCCCACTTCCCACTTTCTGCCTCCTATAATTTTTCCACCTGTAGAAAATCCAACTCTACTGGTGTTGAACGACCGAATATGGAAACCATAACTTTCAGTTTCCCTTTTTCCTCGTTGACTTCTTCAATAATGCCGATAAAATTAGCGAAAGGTCCCTCAATAATTCTGACCGATTCCTCTTTTTCAAAAAGTATCGCCGGTTTCGGTTTTAACGGCGGCGGGGCATCAACCAGATTAATAACATTTTTTACCTCGTCTTCCGGAAGCGGCGTCGGTTTCAACCCTCCCAAAAATCCGCTGGCGCCCGTCGTATTTTTCACTATCCAGTATGTTTCGTTATCTATTTCCATCTCTATAAAAACATACCCCGGAAAATATTTTCTTCTTTTTGATACCCGTTTGTTTTTCTTGACTTCAACAACTTCTTCCGTCGGAATCAAAATCCTGCCGAATTTTTTTGAAAGATTCAAGTTGGTAATCTGCTTTTCCAGTTCCTGTTTTACTTTTTCCTCATAATTTGTTAATGTATGAATAACATACCATCTTAAGGCCATATTATCTCCTTCGGAGAGGTTAAAAGTTTAAGGTTAAAGGTTAAAATTTTAACCTTTAATTTATAACTTTAACCTGCATCCTTTACCCTAACATCCATTTAATAATAATTGAAAGAATCCAATCAACCGCGCCGATAAAAATAGCGACTATAATAATAAGAATCGCTATAACTACGGTTGACGCCGCCACCTCTTTTCTGCCGAGCCAATTTACTTTTTTTAATTCCTCAATCGCTTCTTTTACGAATTGCACTGATTTTTGAATCATAATAACATCAGGATTAAGGATTAAGTCGCTTTGCTTTAAGGATTAAGTTTTTCTTAATACTTATCACTTACCACTTATCACTTACCACTGCCTCTATCCGGGGGAAGAGGGATTTGAACCCCCAGGGCCGGTTTTGGAGACCGGTCGTTTGCCAATTAACGGATTCCCCCAATTAGAAAGGTATAAGGTCTAAATTAAAGGTTGAACTTTTAACCTTTGACATTTAACCTTTAACCTTTTTTCCTACGATTTAATTTCCTTATGAACCGTGTGTGCTTTACAAAATTTGCAATATTTTTTTATTTCCAATTTTTCCGTAGTTGTTTTTTTATTTTTCCTCGTGGTGTAATTTTTTCTCTTACATTTTTGACAAGCCAGAATAATTATCTCTCTCATTTTTCTCCTTTCGCTCCGCTCACCCCCGACTAAAGTCGGGGGCTATAATTTATTTTTTGAACAGGCCGCTTATTTTGGAAAAAAATCCTTTTTCGGACGCACGGCTCAATTCGTAATTTGACATCTCTTTTCTTCTTTCAATAGTTTCCTTCATTTGTTGGGCGGCGGAAGGATTTTTTTTCATAACCATTTCTACATCCGATTTATACAGCACGAAAACATCCGCATTTTCTTCTACCTTGACTGTTGCATTCACAGGTGAATGCGTAACGAGTGATGTCTCGCCGAAATAATCTCCGGCTCCAAGCTCGCCAACCTTTACATTGGTTTTCTTTTCTTCATTTATCAAAACAGCAACTTTTCCGGAATTTATTATGAAAAAAAATCTGCCGATATCACCCTGTTTTATTATTGTTTCGCCTTTTCTGTATGATTTTTTGTCAACCGTAGAAAGAACCATGTCAACTTCAGAAGACGTGAATCCGGAAAAAAATTCTATTTTACGAAGCGACCTTATTAGATTCAGCATATCATTTTCCGATATTTTCATTTTGTCGTCTCCCATCCGGGAACGGGAATTGAACTATTGGGTTTGCATAGTCAAGCCCGCGAGCGGGATTGAACCGCTGACCTCTTCATTACCAATGAAGTGCTCTACCAACTGAGCTACACGGGCAACCAAAGGGAGTCCCTGCCGAGACAAATAATCCGCAATGGGCACAGAAATTTCACCACAAAAAAAATGCGAACATTCGCATCGGGGAAAATTATACGAAATTATTTTAGAATTGTCAAGGAATATTTTACCTTTTTATTTTTTACCTTTCCCTATGCGGAGCGAAGCAAGAAATTTTTCCAGACCCTTGAGGAGCGACAGAGTTTCAAGAGCGCCCGCAGGAAGTCCCTTTAGGGACGAAGCCGACAGGGTGGTCGGCGCAGCGTGTCTGGAAAATTTGCTTGCGAGCGACTTTTACAAAATCAGCATCGCATCGCCGTAAGAAGCAAACCGGTAATTATTTTTCTTTGCCTCTTTATATGCCCTGAAAATCAAATCCCTGCCCGCAAATGCGCACACCAACATAAGAAGTGTTGTTTGCGGAAGATGAAAGTTTGTGAGCAGGGCGTCAACATTTTTGAATTTATAACCGGGATAAATGAAAATGTTCGTGACACCTTTTTTCGGCTTAACTTTTTTACCGTCTGAAACGGTTTCAAGAACTCTTACCGAAGTTGTGCCGACCGCAATTTTTCTTTTTGCGGAGTTGATTATACCCGCCGAAGATTTTTCTATTTCAAAATACTCCTCGCCCATTTGATGCTCCGTTATATTTTCACATCTTACGGGTGAAAAAGTCGCCCATGATATATCTAAAAGAACATCGGCAATTTTCACACCATTGCTTCTCAACTGCGACAAAACATTTTCAGTAAAATGAAGTCCTGCAGTTGGAGCGGCAACTGAACCGAGGACGGATGCAAAAACGGTCTGATACCTTTCGGCATCCGACGGGATTAAATCCCTTTTTATGTACGGCGGGAGCGGAACTTTTCCGTACTTTTTAAGAATTGTATCTATCTCATCTGAAAATTTCAATTTTACCGTGTTATGTTCAATTGAGACAACTTCGCAAAAATCATTATGCAGAAAAATGCGGGCGCCGATTTTGAGATTTTTCAGCGGCTTAACAATCGCCGGAACAGATTTAGTGTCGCCATAACCGAGTATTAAAACTTCTATTTTCCCGCCGGTTTCTTTTCTTCCGAAAAAACGCGCGGGAATTACTTTTGTTTTGTTGACGACAAAAACATCGCCTCCTGAAAAATAATCAACAATATCTTTGAAAATTTTATGTTCAGTTTTTCCGGTATCCCTGTGGAGCACTAATAGTTTTGACTCATCTCTTCGGACGCTCGGAAATTTCGCAATAAACTCTTTCGGCAAATCGTAATCAAAATCTGAAAGTTTGAGTTCAGTCATAAAAATATATAAAGTGTCCTTCTACTGTTTTATTTTTTTGTACGCGTATCTGATATAAGAATTTACATCCGTTCTTTTAGGATTAATTTGTAAAACCCGTGTCCAATGGTAAATGGCAGACCTCCACATTTGAAAATCCATACAATGCTTTGCAAGTTCTTCCTGCATACCGGCATTATTAGTTATATCATAAAGCAAAATGGAATAACCAAGATTGTCATATGGCGTATACCTAAGGAGCCATTCCAACCACCGCTGTTCTACGCTTTTCCATTCCATCTGCAATAAACTTGTGCTCATAACAAGTATCTCTCTCGACGGCGGAAAACTTAACGGATATACAAAATCTCTATCAATCGGAACTCCGAGAGATACGTTCATAAAAACTTGCGATTTTATACCGTAGTATTTTAAGTCCGCATTTCCCAAATATGCAGTAATTATTCTGTCTTCCGGTTTTATCTTTGTTTTTAATAATTTGATGTCCTGCCCCAAATCAAGATTACTATCTACTAAATACTTATAGCCGTTCTTACTTCCGCCGACAAACTCATTAAAATATGAAAAAAAATGTGGATACGACGACAACGTATTCAAAAAAGCCCAACAACACAAAACAGCAACGGATATTATGCGAACTGCGGTCTTCCTATACAAAATGTATCCCGCAGACATAATTAAACACGGATAAACCGGTAATACATATCGGGCGGCTTTGGCGGAAGATATGGAACCAAACGTTAACCATACAACTATCGGGACAAGAATAAATATGATATTATTGTAGACATCCTGTTTTTGTTTTTCTTTAATTATTGTTAAAACTACCGATATTAAACCTGTAATGTATAATATCAAAATGGATATTGGAGTTTTTATTGCAATTGCATAAAAATAATAGTACCACGGACCCGTTGGCATTTTCTGACCATTAAAAAAACAACCGCCGGGCACAGGAAATATTAACCTATTAAATTGCTGTTTCAAACATGTAAAATAATAATGAAATTCCGTGAAACGATATGTTGCCGCCAAAGATATTATTCCTAAAATGCAGATTATTCCAAATAATAATAATATTCTGGACAATTTTTCTTTTCTATCCCGCCATATCCAAATCCAAAAAGTCAAAACAAACAAAATAGGAAATATTAAAGCGGCGGGAAATCTTGTCGCAGTTGTTAATCCGGCAAATATCCCGGTCAAAATCAAGTATATGTATTTATATTTTTTGGAAAATAACCAATAAAAATAAATTGTAAGCGTCAAAAAAAAAGTGCACGGAATTTCAGCCATCGCTATACCACCCCATGCCAAAATGTTGGGTTCTATTGAATACACTGCCAAACTTAAAAAACCGGGCGTCAAACCAAAAATCTCTGATGCCCATAAAAATATCAAAATACCCAAAAGAAATGTTATCAACGCGCTCGGTAGCCGACCTAAAAATAATATCCTATCAGCATCAACAGTATTATTGTATAAAAAATCGTGCCCATATCCCCACAGTTCCGCGGATTTCCATTTGTCGGTATTTATATGTGACTCTAACGGTAAAAATAACAGCGGGAGCGCAAAAAGTAATTTTGAAAGAGGCGGATGTTCGGGAAACATTCTGTAATCTCCCGTTTTCCACATTGAATATCCGCTTGATAAAAAAATAGGTTCATCCGTTGCCGCTGCCTTATATTGAATACTTTTTATGATAAATATCTGCTGGATTAACAACAGGCATATGACAAGCGTCCATTTATATCCATTTTTAATTCCCGTACTATTTTGATTACTCATATTATTTTTCAATAAACCATTTAATCTCAAGAAGTTCTTTTATCATTGTCCTTCATTAATTATTTCTGCTCCGCGATAGTAATGTTTAAGAATTTTTTTATAATTCCAGCCATTCTCCGCCATGCCTTTTGCGCCCCACTGGCACATTCCGACTCCGTGCCCCCAGCCGTGACCTCTGAAGTATGCAACGCCGTTTTTTATCTTAACTGTAAAATTTGTGCTGCGGAGAATGTTGGGGTTCATCGCCATCCTGAATCTGTTAGAGCGAAGCCATAACACTCCTTTTGAGTGTTCAACCAAAATTTCTTTTACTCTGTTAGATGAAGTTCGCCCGACCGTTTTTATTTTTTTAACATCGCCGGTTTTATAACCGGAAGAGCGAAGATTATAACCGACCGTTTTTAATGAAATAGCCGCCGACCAGTTATACCATTTATCTTTCTCGCAAAAACCGCATTTAACACCCGTAAGATATTCCGGATTCTCCGTCTTTCCCGCCTGACGACCTGCGGGCAGGGAATCGCTCCACACATTTCTTACATCCTCCGTTCTCCCGCCGCAACTTGAATGGTAAAGCGCATTTATCACTTCACCGTCATATTTAAGAACCTCGCCGGCGGTATCATACACCGCCTTATTGCTTCTTTCATCCTCGGAATCAAAACCACCGTAGACCTGACAGTGCGTCTTTGCACATAAATCAAAACCGTTAGATGCGTGTTTGCCGAGATTTTTAATCGCAAATGTTCTTGCAACAACCGCCTGTGCTTTAAGCGATTCAACGGGCCAAGACGGAGCAACCTCTTTTGTCATTATCCCGCAGATATATTCTTCAAGCCCAAGTTCATTTATAACGGTAAGTTTTTTTCTGTTGTTGATTTTTATTATTATATTTCCTTTATATCTTTTGCCATCAACGGTAATTTTTTTATCGTTTTGAGGAATGATTTTTATATTGGCAGCAAATTGTTTTTTGTTAAAAATTATTTTCCCCTTAGATATTCTTACGACATGGATGTTGTCGGCGGCCGTTTTTATTTTTTCGTTGGTTTTTAAATCGTTGATAAAAAAATCATCTTCTGCGCCGATGGCTACATCGCCCGTGTTTTCTATAATTCCGATTTTTATTATGATTTCTTTTATCGGCTTTGCCGGTTTGATTTCACCGGCTACGGGCGGACGCGGAATAACCGGCGGTTTCCGCATTGGCACAGCACAGCCGAAAAAAACAGTAAGTAGGAAGTAGAAAGTAGGAAGTAGGAAGAACGGAAAATAATGATTTATTTTTTTGTGATTAACCATAGAATTATTGAAATCAAAATACTGATAATTATTGATGTTGTGAACGGAAAATAAAAAGCAAGGTTTTCTTTTTTGATAAAAATATCTCCGGGTAACTTTCCCAAATACGGGATTTTTATTCCGAAAATAAAAATTATTCCGAGCAAAATTAAAAGGATTCCGACAACTATTAAAATTTTTCCAAGATAAGTCATGTTTTACCAATTTGTATAAAAATTGCCGGCGGAATCCGTACCGGAAACATTCAGATAAACCTTTCCCGCCGAGTAAAACCACCCGCCGGTGGCATCTTGTATCGGCGTCACGCTATTGGATTTTGTCAAAAGTTCCTGCGGAATTTCATTAATATACTCGTCAATAAGCGAACCAAGCCGAGTCGGGTATCTTGCTGTTTTACTATTGTAAATATTCAACGCTTCCCTGATTGAGATTAGATTTTTGCGGGTTATTTTTTCTCTCTCAAAAAGAATTTTTTTCGTCAGTATTTTTCGGAATCCGGAAAAAATTTCAAACCATTCGGAAGAAGACAAATCCGTTATGGGTAAATAAATCACCGTTTTACTGCCATATTTTTTCGGAGTGAACTCTACGCTGACAGGTTTCATAAATTTGAAGTGATTTTTTCCGGTTATTTTAGCGAAAATTTCAGTCAAATCGGAACTATAATCCGGACGAGACATATCCGACGGCTGCGACTGAAATATGTATGATTCCAATCTGATTCCTTTTTCAAATTTCATGGAAAAGATTACAATTTTCACTTCATTTTTCATTAAATCAAACTTTTCCTCCCGTTTAAATGGGGTTATCTTTTGTGACTTAATATAAATATAATTTGAGGAATTAATTTCTATTATATTTTTTTTAAACTCAATATCATTAGTGACAGAATCACTGACGGTATCTGTTGAAAAATCTATAACTTTTCTTATAGTGCCGAGGTCATTTGACATAACAAATTTATTATCCATAATACACCAATACCTGTCTTCATCCAATATGTCTATCTTTATACCCCTATATTCGTCAATTCCTATTTTTATTTTGTCTATCTCATCTGAACTGTTCAGTCGGGAAATCAGCAAAAATTTTTTATCGTCGGGGTTTTCCAGCCACATCGCAATTAAAATCCTTTTGCCTATAAAGTTAAGTATGTTTTTTTCGTCAATCTCAAAACCGATATTTTTTTGAATATCTTTTATGTCATTTGTAAATCCAAGCGTTTCCGACGGCATCTCTCTCAAAAACCAGTTAAAGAAATCTTTGAAATGCACATAAAAATTTGTTTTTTTAAAATCGGACCAGACGGCTTCCAAATCGTCAAATCTTATTATGACGGATACATCCGACGAAATAAGTTTTTCGGTGTTTAATTCAATCGGCACAATTTTTTGTTTTTTATGGAATAAAAAACAAACTGTAGCCGCAATTAAAACGGTTAAAAATATCAAAAATAATTTTATTTTTTTATTTCTCATTTTTGCCGAATAAACATCCGCAATATTTTTGGGTATAAAAACCTGTTTTTTTAAATTCGTTATAATTTTTGTAAAAATCCGGACGGCCGTCGTAATAGTAAAAACCAAGACCGACGGTAGAAGCAATCTCTTCTGCCATTTCTTTGATCACGTCATGATGCTGATAAGGACTTATCAGTAAGGTGGTCGTAAAAAAATCCGTTTTTAACTCTTTTGCTCTTTTGGCGGTTTTTGTAAGGCGAACCCTGTAGCATCGGATACATCTTTCGTTTTTATTATCGGCGATATCTTTTACCGCTGACAGCCATTCTTTTTCCGCATAATCGTCAATAACCAGCGAAAATAATTGTCGTGCTACGTTTAAGCGTTTTTCGTATTCCTGAAACGGTTGTATATTCGGATTATACCAGTAGTATTTTATATCAAATCTATCGGACAAGAATTTTGTCGCGGAAAATCCGCAGGGACCGCAACAGGTATGGAGTAAAACTGTTTTCATTTTTCCTCAAATAATTCCGGCTGGATTTTTTTAATCTTCGGTAATGTCTTGCCGGTAAGCGTAGTGTCCATTCCCAAGTTCACCGCCATTTTTTCAATCAGTTCATTTATTTTTTTTGAAAAAATTGCAGGCGGTGAAACTCGTTTTGAATACATTATTTCGTATCTGCCTGAAAGTTTAGGATAAAACTTTTTTATGAATGCAAAAAATCTTTCCTTATTGACATCCCTTAACCGCAAATCATCGGAAAAAAGATACTTGGCGCCTGATAAATTTGCTTTTACAATTATATCTTTTATGACTTTTTCTTTAACGATGTACGGACATAAGGGAGAAATCGCTACACCGCAACGAATACCTTTTGATGAAAGAATTTCCATTGCCTTAAATCTTTTTGACGGTTTCGGAGCACGCGGTTCAAATATCGCGGACAGGTTGTCATCAGCCATAATGCTGAAACTTACCGCCAGAAATGTTTCAGATATTTTAGAAAGTATGTCAATGTCTCTTAAAATCAAATCCGATTTCGTCATAATATGAACCGGATTTTTATAACGGTAGAGAACCTCCAATAAACTTCTCGTATTTTTATACATCTGTTCCGCCGGCTGATACGGATCACAGGCGGAGCCAAGCATTATCAGAGCATCCTGTGGAATTTTTTTCAGCGATTCGTTTAACAAAAATGCCGCATTTGTTTTTGACTGTATCTTATAAAAAAATTCCTCCTTTTTTTTATACGGAACATATTTTTCTGACAAAACATAACAATACTGGCAGGCGTGTTCGCAACCTTTGTAAGGATTTAGGGTATAGACGGCAGAAAAACCGTCGGAATTATCTTCGTGGCGGTTTAATATATTTTGGACCTGAATGATTTCGTATTTTATCAAAGGAGTTCTTGCTGCGATTTACGGCGGGAAATCCCCAAATGTTTATATGCAAGTTCCGTGACAATTCTTCCGCGGTTCGTTCTCGCTAAAAAACCCGCCTGAATAAGATACGGTTCGTAGACATCGGTAACGGTATCCGTCTCTTCCGAAATTGCAACCGCAATCGTTTCCACACCGACGGGTCCGCCGGCAAATTTAGAAATTATCGTAAGTAAAATTTTTCTGTCTATGTCGTCCAAGCCGCCCGAATCAATTCCGAGCGACTTCAAAGACAATTCGGCAAGTTCTTCCGTTATTACGCCCTGCGTTTTCATATCGGCGAAATCGCGAAGACGCCTTAACAACCGGTTGGCAATTCTCGGCGTGCCGCGACTTCTTTTCGCAATAAGTTCAATACCGTTTTTATCCGATTTAATGTTAAGAATTTTCGCGGAACGGACTAAAATATCCCTGAGATTATCAACTGAGTAAAAATCAATGTGGGCTGAAATCCCAAATCTTTCTCTTAACGGGGATGTTAAAAGTCCCGCACGGGTGGTCGCACCTATAAGAGTGAACTTCGGTATATCCAGTTTTATCGTTTTCGCCGAGGGCCCCTGTCCTATTATAATGTCAAGTTTAAAATCCTCCATAACCGGATAAAGCGATTCTTCAACCACTCTGTTGAGACGGTGAATCTCATCTATAAAAAAAACATCGCCGTAAGAAAGATTGGTAAGAATTGCGGCAAGGTCGCCGACCTTTTCCATAACCGGACCCGATGTTGATTTTATGTTGACGCCCATCTCGTGTGCGATGATATTTGCAAGCGTCGTTTTTCCTAATCCCGGCGGCGAATAAAAAAGGCAGTGGTCAAGCGGTTCTTTTCTTTTTTTTGCGGCGGAAATAAAAATTTTCAGATTTTCTTTGAGTTTTTCCTGACCGACGAACTCATCTAATGACTGAGGACGAAGCGTGTAATCAATTTTTTCTTCCTCGTCGGTAGCACTTCTTGAAACAATCCTTTCTTCTAATTCATCCATAGATTTAATTATATCAAAATTAAAAAAAATAGCAATAAAAAAAATCCCCACATTATGTAGCGGCCGCATTGTTATGCGACTGCCTCTGGCGTGTCGCATGCCTCTGGCGTTATGCGACCTGCCTCTGACGTGTCGTGGGCATCTGGCGATGTCCACAACCATCTGTTGAGGATTTTTTCCGCCACTTAAATCGGCGGATCCGCCTCTGGCGGAAATCTGTCATTGCGAGATTAAACGAAACAATCTCGTTCGGGAAATGCGGGATAAACTCCGCAAATAAGCAATCTCAAAACTTTTTAATTACCTCCGTCCCCATTATTTTACAGCCATTTTCTCACACTTCTTCAATACCTAAATCACGGCAAATCTTTCTTGCAAAATGTTTTACTTCACTCTCTTTTTCCAATAATTGGGTTTTCTGTTCAATTGCATAACAGCAATTATTATTATCTCATCTTCAATAATCTGGTAAATTACGCCAAACGGGAAGCGGTTAGTTAAACATCTTTTCGTATTCTCTGAAAATTTAGACCATGCTGATGGAAAATGAACTATCCGCTGAATTGTTGAAAAAACTTCCCTCACAAACTCCAAGCCAAGTCCTAAACGACATTTCTCAAAATAATTTATCGCTTCAAATAATTCTTCTTTCGCTTCGGGATGGAAAGAGTATTTCATCTATAAAGTTTTCTCTGAATTTCCTTAAAAACCTCATCGCCGGGTATGATTTTAACTTTACCGGTTTTAATTTCATTGACTCTCTTTTCAGCTTCCTTTGCCCATAATACGTCTATTTCTTTTTGTGACGGATGCAAACTACTAAGAATCTTTTCAACTAATATAGTTTTTATGTCTACCGGTAAAGACTCAACCATTGAAATTATCTCGTTTGTTTTTGGTATCATTTTCCCCTCCTTGATATAACTATAACACAAAAGTATAATTTTGTCAACTGTTTTTTATCTGCCTAACTCTTTTAATGCTTGTTTTACGATTTCCTGCGTTGAAACATTTTTACCAAGTTGTCTTGCGGCTTCTTCAGATGACTCTTTTGCTTGAATATATGTAAAACCGAGTGATTTCAACGCCTCAATTGCATCATCCATTGCCGACTGCGATGCCGGAATTTTACCGTCGGGGATATGGAACTCCCGGATTTTATCCTTTAACTCAAAAACAAGTTTTTCGGCGGTTTTTTTACCAATACCGCGAATGCCGGAAATTGTTTTTATGTCTTGTGAAATAATTGCATTCTTAAAACCGGCGAGCGAAGTGTCGGAGAGAATATCCGTTGCGGTTTTCGGACCTATTCCCGAAACATTTATCAAGAGTAAAAAAAGTTCTTTTTCAAACTCCGACGAAAAACCGAAAATCTCAACGGAATTTTCCCTGATGTGCTGGTATGTAAAAATTTTTACTTTTGAATTTTCAGACGGTAATTCCGAAAATGTTGACAACGAAACGGTCAGAAGATACCCGATGCCGCCAACATCAACTATAATTTTATTTTTCTTTTTAGAAACAAGCGTGCCCGTAAGTTGTGCTATCATAAATTTTTATAAGAATGAGCCGAACAAATTCCGATTGCGAGAGCATCTACAGTATTATCATCCTTTGGAAGTTCTTTGAGTTTAAGAATACTTTTGACCATAAAACCGACCTGACTTTTGTCCGCCTGACCGTAACCGGTGAGCGCCTGTTTTACCTGTAAAGGCGTGAACTCGCAAACTCCCAATCCCATTTTAGCGCAGGTTAATACTATGACGCCGCGGGCCTGACTTACGGTAATCGCCGTCTTGACATTTTTTGCAAAAAAAATCTCTTCAATCGCGGCGGCAACCGGTTTAAATTCCTGTATTATTTTTTCAAGTTCCGAATTTATTATCACAAGCCGTTTGCCTAATGTTTCCGATGGCGGTGTTTTTATCACCCCGCAATTTTTAATTTTGAGACCCTGACTTTCGTCAGGGTGACACTTCGTGTCATTTTTAATTGCTTCTATCACCGCCCAGCCGCAGGATGCTATGCCTGGGTCAATACCGAGTATAATCATTTTTTTTTAATCAACCTCAAAATTTGAGTAGACGTTTTTTACATCGTCGTTTTCTTCAAGTTCATCCGCAAGTTCAATCATTTTTCTCGCATCATTGCCTTCAAGTTTAATATATGTTGACGGGAGCATCGTATTCTCGGCGGTTTCAATCGGAATCTTTTTATCTGAAAGTGCTTTTTTTATTTTTTCGAAATCGGAGGGAGACGTGAATATTTCATAAACACTTTCGTCGTCGCTCTTTACGTCATCGGCGCCCCCGTCAATAGCAATGTTCATCAGTTCATCCTCTTTAACTTTTGATTTTTCAACCGCTATGTAGCCCTTCGGCTGAAACATCCACCCGACGCAGCCCGTATCACCGAGATTTCCCCCATGCGACGAAAAAGTCTTTCTTATCTCAGAATGTGTCCTGTTTTTGTTATCGGTGGTAACCTCAATCATAACTGCCACCCCTCCGGGCCCGTACCCTTCGTAGACAAATTCTTCGTAAGTCACGCCCGGCAGTTCCCCGGTGCCGCGTTGAATCGCCTTTTTTATGTTGTCCGTCGGCATATTCGCCGCTTTCGCATCTTCAATCGCTTTTCTTAAACGCGCGTTGCTTTCCGGATTCCCGCCTTGTTTTGCGGCAATGGTAAGTTCCCTGCCGATTCTGGTAAATACCTTTCCTCTTTTAGCGTCAATAATCGCTTTTTTGTGTTTAATACCCGCCCATTTGGAATGTCCTGACATAAAAAAATCCCCCCCGGATTGTGTCCGTAAATAGCATTCAACGTCTGTATGATAGCATATTTATTAAATGTCTTCAAGTAAAAAATTATTTCCCGCTTATAAAACGTCTTTCAGATAATTTCCAGAACCTTTTTTTCCAAATCTTTTAATCCCCTGTCATTGACAATCCTGTAATCAATAAAATCAAAAAGTTCCGATTCGGTATTGTCCTTTGTTATTTTAACATCGGGACGGGTAACACCGATAACAACAACTTCAAATCCCATTTTTTTTGCTCTTTTAATCGTTTCAGCCAACTCCCACGCCCGGCGGATACCGTCAATGACGACATCGCCGGCGGACGGCAGCATATCCAGACAGGCAACGCCGGGCGGATAACCGCTGTCTGCCATTTTGTTGCCTTCCGCTATAAGTTCAACCCTGCAGAAATTATGGTCGGTCATACGTCGTTTTTTTATTTCTTCCGCCGGAACACCGGTCAATTCGGAGACCCTGAATAAAATCGCATCCGATGAAGACATCCTCTCACATTTTTTGTGTGATGCTATAAATGTTGACACTGTGGTTTTTCCCGACTGCGGGCAATCGCTTACGACAAGATATAATTTTTTTGACATACTCTATGCTGACACTATTTTTTTTTGAATGCATCAACCAAATCGGATATTATTTTGGCGGCGAGGTCTTTTGAGCCCAGACCGAAAGCAATCGCAAAAGCAAGCCCCATTGAAGCAAATATTATCGTGATAACGGCGTTGATGATTTCAGCGGCAATGTTTAATTGCTCAAGCGCAATCATTGCGGAAAATATTATTATTATCGTTGATACGATTTTGCCGAGAATATTTGCCTGTGAAATACCGGCATTTACCGACATAGCGACAACTACGGAATTCAAAAATGTGGATAAAAATAATCCCAAAATCAGAATGAAAATCGCAATAATTATATTCGGGACATAAAGTATCATTCGGTCCATAACTGCGCTGACCGAAGTAAGACCCAGTGCGTTTATGGCTGTCGCGAGCGATACAAAAATAATGAGCCAGTAAAAAATAATCCCTATTACTTCCGAAAGGGTATATTTTATTCCGCCCTTTTCAAGTATTTGCGAAAGATTAATTTTTCCGGAAAGTGCGTCCAATTTCAGAAAAACTAAAACCTTCACGAGAACTTTTTTCAGAACAACCGCAACCAGCCATCCGACGAGAACAATCACCAGAAAACCGATAAACATCGGAACAAACTGGGCAAACTTACCCAACATCATCTTAACCGGCTCCACAAAAACAACTCTCCAATCCATAATCCCCCCTCCCACTCAGTATTACGGATTAAGTCGTCCGCCACGGCGGACTTTACGTAGTAAGTTTTGCATCTCTTAATCCTTACCACTTATAACTTAATCCTGCTTTTATCATTTTATATGTTTTATTGTAGCATTAACTACAGATTGTAAAAGAGAAACCGGCAAAATTAATTCAAAATGATAACTGTCAAATTCGTTGAAAACTGGAGAAATCACTTATATATGAAATGCTCCCATTTTCTTTCTTTTTTTCGATTATTTTGTTAACCACAGTTTTAGAAATTTTTTTGCTTTTCCATTCCAATAGAAAACGGAACTAGAACCTTCTGATGCAAATAACTTTATCGCGGAATTTTTCAGCTGTTTAGGTGTTTTGGTGTTGCCCTCTTTAGGAGGATAAACCATAACCGTTGATGGCTCAACTTTTTCAACCCCCATATACTGCAATGCATCGATATTCATAGTATCAAGTAATAGCCATTTGTCCGCATCGTCAAAGCATAACACTGCAAGCAATACCAACTTATTTTGCCTCTTGTCTATCGCTAAGAAACAGCCATCAACAAGATTGTCACCGTTGAGGTCCGCTGTAAACTCAGCATATCTATTAGCATTTTCAGAGCGCCAATCTGCTTTTAATTCATCGGTTGTTGGCAATCTGTATCTATCTGGAAGCACAGGACCACTGGCATGTGTCAGAGTTGAGAGCAAAACAATAATAACTGTCCAAAACCATTTATTCATATTTATTCTTATAAAAGAAAAACTGGCATTTTTACTTCAAAATGATTACTATCAAATTCGTTCAAAGATGGAGAAATCACTTTGTCCCATTATATTTGGTAAATCTTCTATATTTTAAACATAGTTTATTACAAAATTCTTTTAGTTTATCTTCGATAATATCTTCTGAAAGATAAAATGGGTCATCAAAAACATCATACCAATCTATAAGTATTTTATTACCTTTATAAACAAGTAAATGTACGGCAATTTCCGGCTCAGCATGGTTTTTGCTTAATTCAAGTAATTCTTTTATATTTTCATCTGTCAATGGTATATGATAATAATCAATGCCGGAAACCGGCCAGATTGTACCAATAGCAATTTTTACCGGATTTGCTATCTGTGTTTTGTTAAAAAATTCCTTTAATTTTTTATCAGGATAACCGCCCTCAAGATACAAAATAGAACCATTTGGAATAATAATAGGCAATGCACTCAGAAATTCTGTAAATATTTTTATAGGTTCAACTTCCCAATAAGGATTTGTTAATGTTATGCCTGCTCTGTCTTCGGGCGGTACTATATGCAGTATTTTATACAACCATTTCATTTTCTTACCTCAAATTTCTAAGAACATACATTAACAAAAGAGATCGCGGCAAAATCGCTGTAAGTTTTTATGCAATACTTCTGTTCAAAACTGGAGTTATCAATCGAAAAATAAAATTCAAATTTTATTACAAGATGCTGACATTATGATTTTACAATTTTTTTATTGGATTTTCAAGTCGCTATATAAGTCAAGGACATATGCGACATT
>DHFT01000012.1 GCA_002402375.1 Elusimicrobia bacterium UBA4817
GCCCAGTTTTTGGGGGTGGGGTCAAATTAATTCAATTATTAATAATTATCTAAAAAGTTATTTAGAAAAAATATCTGCGGCAGATTTAGAAAAATTAGCAAAATTAAATTATTATAAAGACCAAACCGTACGAATATTGATTGATAAATATTTCAAATTAGATAATAACAGCCGAGTTGAAAAGATTAAGATTATTAGATTATTTGAAAAATTAGAAACTTACCCAAGAGTTTTCATAGCAGATGAAATAGTTCAAATAATTGAAAAGGAAACCGACAAACATCTAATAAAATTATGTTTTGCGTTATGCGATATAGAGAAACCATCATTGTATATGCATTATTTGAGTAATTTTGCCAATAGACTAAACTTAGATTCAGAAAATAATCTATACAAAAAGGAATTATTTGATAAATTTCTTAAACAATATGGATTTAAGTATGATTATAAAAATTATCATTGTATTTTACTAAACATAAAAGAAGTGCCAAAGCTCAACAGCGCTTCTAAACAATTGGATTGCTCATACTGGATTAATAGAGTTGCTGTTAAGGATAAAATTAAACTATTAGAATTGGTATATAAATATTTTCCAAAAGATAAATACTGGTGTGCATTTACTTGGAACATGATTGCGGGGATATATTTGAATAATAATCAACCGCAAGAAGCAATCAGATATTTCAATAAAAACATTAAAAATATTTCTGATGCATCTAAATATCCAGATGAATTTTATACTGCTTCTGTAAATTTAATTAAACTCTATATGAATGATAAAAAATACAAAAATGCTTTAAATGTTTATAAAAAATGTGAAAAATTTGAAAAGGAAAACAAGGGCAGTAAACATATAGCACTTTTTGGTATGGCGAGGTGCTACAGTGAATTAGGATATAAAGAAAAAGCAATTAAAATATACGAATCGGAGATTGAAATATGGAAGAAATTTTTGACTGATTTATATGAGAAAAAACCAAAAGATGAAAATTCTAAAGGCTACTTTATATGGAAATCAATAATTAATGATACTGAAAAAGGAATTAATGATGCAACTTTTGATCTTAAAAAATTAAAAGAAAAATAGGGGAATTGGGGGGAATTGGGGAATTGAATTGGGGACGGTCCTCAATTCTTTAAAGTCACAAATGGCACAAGTTTGATTTCTCCACATTTCAACAGTGGTATTCGGGGACATACTACAATAAAAAGTCAAGAGCATAAGCCACCTGTCGGGTAAAACCCGCAGGATAGAGAATAATTTTCAAGTTACCGATGGTCATTCACCATAAAGGAACAAACCTTAAATCGTTGTAGATATCCTGGGTCAGAGAATATGCTCTGCCCACAGCATACTTTACTCTAAGTGTCGGTTCCGGTGAAAGTCCCAAAGTGTCCCCGACGAGGTCAATTAAGCCCTAACGGAGTGTGGAACGGGATCATCCACCGGAACATTAAAAATATTTATGTTAAAAGGTACATTGTGTTTCAGAATAACAAAAGCAGCGCGTAGAAACTTTTCAGCGAATTTAATTTTAAGTTTGGCTTTGGCTTCTTTAGAGTTGCCGTGTTCTTTCAATTTTTCCTGAAACATTTGCCCGATGACCTTGTTTTTAGATATAGCGACATTAGTAGCATGACATAGAGCAAAGCGAAGCAGGGAATTACCTTTTTTTGATATTTTTTCTTTACCTGCAAATTCACCGGAAGTCATTGTTTCAATATCAAGCCCTGCAAGTTTGACCAGTTGTCTATGGTGAGAAAAAGTATTGATGTCGGCAATTACCGATTTAAGAACAGATGTTGTAAATACACCAAATCCCGGTATAGAGAACAGATTGCGAAAAACATCATTTTCCGTGCAGTAATGTGACAGGATTTTGTCTATTTCAGCAATATCCTTTTGAGTTCTTTGCATATCACGTGCTATCAATTTTCCTTCAAAGATGGCAGAAGAAGGCATCGGTAAACCGATAGAGGTTTTAGCACTTTGCCATACCTGAGATAAACGTGAATGTTGTTTGCTGGTTGGTTTAATACGAGCAGCGAAAAGGTGCGCAAACAATGAATAATCCATGTTTTTTATGGTTTGGCTTGAAAGTCCATGTTCAAGCAGAGTTAAAACATCCGGAGATTCTACGTTTTTGAACAGAGGACATAATTCCGGAAAATAACAAGCCCATATATTATTCCTGATACGCGTTTTAAGAGAATTTTTTGTTTTTGTTAAACGTTGTCGCAGTAATAAATATTTGCGGATATTCATTGATTGTGTGTTCTCATCACGGTAATAAAAGATTTTACCCTGACGCATTAAGTCAACAACATTGTAGGCGTCACGAGGGTCATTCTTACCCCATCGTCCGCCGTCAATGGTCCTACGATTGCTTTTGGCGGCAACAGAGGATACATAAACCATAAAATAGTTTTTGTTTCTTAAATATTCGCTGATAGGTTTATGATAATTAGCTGTCGGTTCTACACCGACGATAACATCCCGAAAATTATTAGTTTCCATGATTTGTTCTATCTTGCACACGAATCTTTGGAAATTCTCTATATCGTGGCGGATTAAATATTTTTTAAGCAAAATCTCCTTTTCAATGTTGTAGAAACAGGCAGTTGATGATTTCTTGCTAACATCAATGCTGATAAGCAAATACCCGTTGTCCCTTTTTATCCCTTGTTTTACTTGACAAAACTGCGCTTTTTTAGATATACTATCCATGTGCCGCCTCCTTGATTAGAGATTTTGCTGATAACTATACTCTATCAAAGGTGGCACTTGTTTTCAAGGTGTCATGTGTGTCTTGCTCTTTTGAACTTTATATACTTTATTTTATTATACAACGGAGTTGCTTTGATCCTTTATATTATACCTAAAGAGTTACCTAATTAGTGAGCATTAACAACCGTTGTATAATGTTTTCTAAGTATTTATACATAACTACTATTGACTTTTTGCTATAAAAAAATATAATGAAATCGTACGATGAGAAAGATAAAATATTATTTGGAAACCTCATTATTTAATTTTGTATTTGCTGATGATTCTCCGGAAAAAAAGGAGCTGACGGAAAGACTATTTCAGAGAATAGAAGATGAAGGGATGGAAATATATATTTCAGAAATAGTAGTAGATGAAATTAATAAAGCACCAGAACCTAAAAAAGGACAGTTACTAAAATTGATTGAGAAATATAATCCCATACTTTTATCAGTTGACCAAGAAGTAAAAGATATGGCTCAAAAACTTATTGAAGAAGGAGTAATTCCTGAAAGATATATAGATGATGCTCTGCATATAAGTGTGGCTGTAGTGAATAATTTGGATATCTTAATCAGTTGGAATTTTCAGCATATCGTGAAGGTAAAAACAAGGGTAGAAGTCAATGCGATAAGTAAATTACTAAGATACAATGGAATAGAAATTTGTTCCCCAGAGGAGATAATTGAATTATGAGAGAATCAAAGGCAATGAGAGAAATTCATGAGATACGGGAAAAGATATACGAGGAAAGAAAAGGATTGTCAGATAAGGAATTTTTAAATGAGATTCATAAATCATCAGAAGAGTTAATCAAAAAACATAACCTTAAATTAAGACGAGTAGAAAATAAGCCGAGAGTATCTGTATAAAACAGTATTCGGGGACGGTGTTGCTTTGGTTGACATAAGCGATAAGATATTATGTGAAAATATCCATGCTTCGTTTCAACAATGACAACATTAAAATCCTCACTAATGTCGCATAGTAATGTGACCGTTATGATTGGTAAGGATTTTTTTATTGATATTTTTTTATTTTTTTGTATAATTTTTTTATGTCATTTTGCCAGAAGCAGGAAATTAAATGTTCCTGCGGGAAAAAGTTTGAATGGGAACTGTGGGATTCCGTAAATGTAACGACCGACCCCGACCTGAAAGAAATGATTTTAGACGGTCAGATGAATGTGGTCGTCTGTCCTTTCTGCGGACTTTTATTTTACTATGAGAAATTTTTGCTATATCACGATGAGAAGAAACATCAATTGTTTTATATCTATAATCACGACTGCAAAGACAACCGAGTTGAGTTAAAAGAAAAAGCAATCTGCGATTATGAAACGGTAAAAAAGCAGTCAAGCGACACGGTTTTCACCGACTATAAGATTGAAGTTTTTTTTGGGTTGGATGAGTTGGTCCAATTTTTAAGGGAGGAGGGATGAAAAACGCGGAACTGATGCAGAACAAGACACGGAACAGACGCAGAACTTGGGAATGGTTTGGTTTATTTTTGCTATTTACTACTTGCTACTCACTACTTACTACTCACTGCCTTTACGGCAAGGAGAAAAAACAGATGAAAGAAATCGCAGTTATTGAAACGGACAAGGGCATAATAAAATTTGAGTTTTATGAACAGGACGCACCGAACACCGTCGCAAACTTCAAGAAACTTGCCAATAAAAAATTTTACAACGGACTGAAATTTCACAGGGTTGTCCCGAATTTTGTTATTCAGGGCGGATGTCCGAAAGGCGACGGAACCGGAGACCCGGGTTACAAAATAAAAGCGGAGTTTAACAAGCGTCAACATCTTGACGGAACGGTCGCTATGGCGCGGGCGCAGGACCCCGATTCCGCCGGCAGCCAGTTTTATATCTGTTTGGGTCCCCAGTCGTTTTTAGACGGCAAATATACGGTTTTCGGTCAGGTTATTTCCGGGCTTGATGTCGTTCACAAAATTCAAATGGGCGATGTAATGAAAAAGGTTTATATTACAAAAGTTAAAAGTAAAAAATAAATGAAATACATTGACGATGTGAAATTTCATAATCCGACCAATTTTACGGATAGATACAAGAAATTGAGAGATTCAACTTTTGTAAAAGAAACGGAAAAACCATACTTGGCAACCAAACAGCCGGTCACGGAAAAACTTGTAAAAACAATCTGGTTTGACCAGCAGATAGAAAGAAGGGGATTACGAACAACCGACGGTAAAAGGATTGCTATAATAACGCCCGGCGAGTGGAATTTTGACGAAGGCCCGGATTTCATAAACGCAAAAATCAACTTAAACGGACAGGATTTAACAGGCGATGTTGAGATTGATATTTACTCGTCAAACTGGAAAACACACAAGCATAATAAAAATAAAAATTTCAACAATGTCGTTTTGCATGTGTTTCTTTGGAGTAAGGGAAAGGAAGCGAAAACCATAACCCAAGACAAAAAAATAATTCCCTCGCTGGAACTTATTGATTACATAAACGACGATTTAGAAATTATTGACAGTAACTTTGATGTTGAAAATTATCCTTATTCCAGTAAAGTTCGGGCGGGCAAATGCGCAAAACATACTCTGAAAAAATACTCTCTGCTTGAATATATCGTCGGACTTGCCGGCGACGAAAAAATAAAACTGAAAAGCGATATTTTTGCGAACCGACTGGCAAAGGAATCAATAAATGAAATAATTTACCAAGGTATTATGGACGGTCTCGGCTACGGTCCTAACAGGGAAAATTTCAAGAAATTAGCCGAAATACTGCCGCTTGAAAGAATATCGGAAATAATAAAATTGGAAAAGTTTGAGGAAAAGTCGGTAAGAATTCAATCGCTTTTTTTCGGCGTTGCCGGTCTCATTCCTGAAATTGAAAAAATTGAAATGCTTGACGACGAGGCAAAAAATTATATCGCCAAAATTAAAAAAATTTGGAAAACACTACGACAACAAATCAAACCCGCCGAAACAATAAAAAAAGAAACATGGAAGTTCAGGGGCTTGAGACCTTATAATTTCCCGTATAGACGCCTTGCCGCTGCGAGCTTAATAATTTCAAGATATATTGATGATACCGGTTTTGAAAAACTTTTACAAAATTTTACAGATAAAGTTCTTGCCGGCAAATTCAAATTAAAAAATTTTGTTGATAACTTCCCGCCAAAAGACAAGGCGGGTCCGCCTCTGGCGGAAAAAACGGCAGCGACTGACTCTTCTAATTTCTGGTTTTACAGAACCACATTCGTTTCAAAAAAATTTTCAAAACCGGTCGCTTTACTCGGAGAAGAAAGAATTCTTTTAATTCTAATAAACACTTTTTTACCTGCGGCAATTGCAAAAATTAATAAACCGGAAGATAACGCTTCAATAAAAATTATCTATCAATGGTGGCTGAAACAGCCGGCGATATCAACGAATAGAACTGCACGCATTACATCGTGGAGATGCGGTTTCGGAAATATTAAGGGTGTGAGCGAAAGAGTTCAGCAAGGACTTATACAGATATTCAGGGATTTCTGCGATACAAAAAAAGGAACATGTACCGACTGTGGATTTCAGTCAATATTCACGATGCCAACGGGAACATTCTTTTAGAAAGTGGGAAGTCGGAAGTTGGAAGTGGGAAGTAGTTTCTACTCCCTACTTACTACTTCCTACTCCCTGTCTTTACGGGAGGGACTATGGAAATTTTTGACATTTTGACAAAGGCAGTGAAAATAGGAGCGTCGGATATTCATATTGTTATCGGCAAACCCCCGATGGTAAGACATATCGGCGAAATGAAACCGCTTGACGGTTTCCCTGAAATAATTACGCCCGAAGAGGCAAAGCGTTTGATTTACTCAATGCTTTACGACGAGCATAAGAAAAAATTTGAGGAAGAATTGGAACTTGACTGTTCTTTCAATCTTCCGAATGTTTCAAGATTCAGGGTGAATGTTTTAATGCACAGAAACGGAATCGGCGCAGTGCTCCGTGTCATATCAACAAAAATACCTTCTCCGGAACAACTGCGGCTTCCTGAGGCAATTACAAAACTTGCATATTTACCGAGGGGACTTGTTCTGGTTACGGGACCCACCGGAAGCGGTAAATCAACAACGCTTGCCTGCATGATTGATATTATCAACTCAACAAGGACAGACCATATTTTAACTATGGAAGACCCGATTGAGTTTGTTTATGAATCAAAAAAATGTGTTGTGACGCAGAGAGAGGTCGGGCAGCACACTCTTTCGTTTGGCGCCGCATTAAAACATGCACTCCGCGAAGACCCCGACATAGTTCTCGTCGGTGAAATGCGTGATTTAGAAACAATCAGCGGCGCGATTACCATCGCGGAAACGGGACATCTTGTTTTTGCAACGCTTCATACGACGGATGCGCCGTCAACGGTTGACAGAATTATAGACGTTTTTCCGCCTCATCAGCAGCAACAGGTAAGAATGCAACTTTCTACATCTTTGCAGGCGGTTATATGTCAAACGCTTATCCCGACGATAGACGGCATGGGCAGAGCCGCCGCCCGGGAAATTATGATAGCGACGCCGGCAATTGCAAATCTTATCAGAGAAGGAAAGACGCATCAGTTATATCAGACGATAGAAGTCGGTGCGAAAGCGGGAATGATATCGCTGGATAAAGCGCTCGCAAAACTTGTACAGGACGGACTTATAAAAACTGAGGATGCGTTGGCAAAGGCGCACAATCCTGAGACGGTAAAAATGGCGATTTACGGGCGATAAAAAAGCGTAAAAAGGTAAAAGGGTGAAAAGGTAAAAACGCTTTTACTTTATCACTTTTTAACGATTTCACGCTGTCAGGGTGTTATTATGAACATTGAAGAACTTCTTAAATTAATGGTTGAAAAAAGGGGAACCGATTTGCATCTTAAGGCGGGACTTCCGCCGATGGTAAGAATCAGCGGAGACATTCAACCGCTTATATCTGACGAGCAACTTACATCGGAGAAAATCAAATCGCTGGTCTCAAAATATATCGGGTTCGGCGAGGATAAAAAAATTCAGGAAAATAAAGAGTTTGATTTTGCGTTGGAACTTCCTGGGATTGCCCGTTTCAGAGGCGCACTTTTTATGCAAAAAGGAAATTACGGAGCCGTTTTCAGAACAATACCGATGAAAATTCCGACTGTTGATGATTTGAAACTTCCCGCCGTCTTAAAAGAAATTGCCTCAAATAAACAGGGATTGGTTCTGGTCACAGGTCCCACCGGAAGCGGTAAATCAACGACTATGGCGGCGATGATAGACCATATCAACAACAACTTCAAAAAAAATATTATTACGATTGAAGACCCTATTGAATTCGTCCACACCGATAATAAATCAATAATAAACCAGAGGGAAATCGGAATGGATACAAATACATTTTCTTCGGCTCTCAAATCCGCATTACGGCAGGACCCAGATGTAATCTTAATCGGAGAAATGAGAGATCCCGAGACAATTACAACGGCAATTACCTCGTCGGAAACGGGACATCTTGTTATTTCAACGCTTCATACAAACGATACCAAACAAACGATTGACAGAATAATTGATTCATTTCCGCCGGAACAACAGACACAAATACGATTTCAACTTTCGCTTTTTCTGATAGCCGTCGTTGCCCAGCGACTTGTAAAAAGAAAAGACGGCAGCGGAATGGTTGCTGCGATAGAAATTATGATAAATACGCCGCTAATACGGTCGCTGATCGCAGAAGCAAAAACGGGACAGATTTCCAAGGCGATTGAAGATAGCGCGTCATTTTATAAAACACAATCCTTCAATCAATCGCTTTTGTCATTATACAAAGATGGTGTTATATCTGTTGAGGATGCTCTTGCCACAAGCAACAATCCGTCGGATTTGAAAATTCAGATTCAGTCGGCGGATTTTGCGAAAAAAACAGTAAAATGAAAAAATGAAACCACAGATGGACACAGATAAACACAGATAAACACGGATAACAGCACCGTTGTCATTACGAGGAGCGTAGCGACGAAGTAATCTAAAAAGATTGCTTCGCTAACGCTCGCAATGACATTTCTGTGAAAATCTGTGAAATCTGTGGTTAAAACAGGAGGTACGCAGTGAACCTAAAATCGGTAGAAATTTTTAAGGAACTTTCCGACGATGTATTGGATAATTTGTCAAAAATACTTGACGAAAGAAAAGTAAAAAAAGATACTGTGATTTTTGAAGAATCATCTCCGGCAGATGTTTTTTGCATAATAGCGGAGGGACAAGTTGAGGTTTTCAAACATTTACAGGATAGCGGCACAAAAACGCTTGCCGTATTATCGGCCGGCGATTATTTCGGCGAAATGTCGCTGCTTGAAGATAAACCGAGGATAGCATCCGTTAAAGCGGTAAACGATGTCGTTCTGCTTGAAATAAAAAAGAAAAAATTTCTTGATTTAATATCCGGCAATCTTGATACCGGAATGAAACTTTTATCGGCGATTATGTCAACAACATTAGCCCGACTTTCCGCGACGAACAGTCATCTGACCTTGCTTTACGATATAGGAAAAATTATTGCAAGTTCTAAAAACTTGCGACAGATGACTACTGCTGCTTTTACAAATATAGCCAAACATTTCAAGAAAGCAGAGAACGGATTGCTCGCCGTGTACAACGAATTTACCGATGAACTGGATGTTCATTCGGAGATAAATAAAACTGAGCAAGAAACCATTCCGCTGACGGATTCTTTTGTGCAAAAAATATCTGCCAAAAAAGAACTACTGGAAAACGATGCGGAATCAACAATTGCTTCGGCATTTTACTTTGAAGAAAAATTTCTCGGATTTATATCATTTTCAAGCAACGAAAAAAATGCCTTTATAATGAACGATTTAATCCTTTTATCCTCGGCGGCATCTTTAATTTCCGTCTCAATAAAAAACATTTCTTTTATTTCGGAAGAAGAAGCAAGACAACGTCTGAAAGAAACAAAGTACACCCAAGGTTGGTAGTCGCAATCTTTAGATTGCGTTTTATTATATGCTTGAAGTAGGATTAATACTTAACTTTTTACATTATTTCATAAACAGGTTTTTTGTAATACCCCTCGGATTCATCGTCGGGCTCGGATGGTGGGGGGCTTTTGCTATTGCACTTTTTGGCGATATTGTTCAGATGTTTTTGTATTTTTATATTCTTGAAGGCGCCGGCGTTAACAAAAAACTCGGAAAGTTAATATCAAAAAAATTCCCGTCTCAGGAAAAGGTTGAACGAACAAAAATGGTAAGAAAAGTTAGGGGTATGGGATACATCGGAATAACCATTCTGGCGGCATTACCCGTTTATTTCGGCGGCATGTATTCGGCGGTTCTGGTAAGCCATCTTATGCATCTCAACAGAAAAAAATCATATATATTTCTGACAGTCGGCTCTATAATCGGGTCGGCTGTTCTCGTGTTTGGTTTACAAGGTTTAATCGCTTTATGGAATCTGATAATTACATAAAAATTGCACGGACAATTGAACGACAACTCGGCTGTAAAATATACATTGTCGGGGGTTATGTCCGAGATAAAATACTCAAATTAAAAAGTGTTGATTTGGATTTTGTCGTTGAGAGAGATGGCTTACCCGTAGCGGAAAATCTTTATAAAAAATTGGGCGGAAAATTAACTGTTTATAGAAAATTTTTAACTGCGTCTTTGAAATTAGAAAATAATTTTGTAATTGATATCGCAACCGCTAGAATTGAAAAATATCCAAAACCTGCTTCTATGCCTGTCATTCAACCTGCCAAACTTGAACAGGACTTATTTCGCCGCGATTTCACAATAAACGCCCTCGCCATCCGTCTACCGTCTACCGTCTACCGTCTACCGTCAATAATAGACCTGTGCGGCGGACTTAACGATATAAAACACAACCTTATCCGAGTACTTCATAAAAAAAGTTTTACCGACGACCCGACAAGGATTTTAAGAGCGCTCCGGTATGCCGTTAGATTTAATTTTAAGATAGAAAAAAATACGGAGAAATGGATGAACGAGGCAATCAAAAAAAATCTTCTGAAATTAGTTTCAGCACCGAGAATCCGAGATGAATTCGTAAAAACGCTTTCCGAAAAAAAAGCAAAAAAAATACTGACAGAATTCAAAAAAAGAAAAATCCTGAAGCATATTGACGCTAAACTTGACATTTCCGCGATTTCTGATAAAAAAGAATCCGTTTCAGCCCGCCTAAAAAAACTGCTTAAGAATTTTACAGAAGAACAAAAAAAATCATTCCTCAAAAAACTCTGTTTACCGGCAAAAATTTCTTGACAATTTTTCCGAAAATAGATATAATAAAAAAATATGATTACAAATGTTGATTTGATTCTGGCTATTCCGCTTTTGTTTTTTGCCGTCGTGGTGCACGAGTGCTGTCACGGATGGGTCGCTTACTTAAACGGCGACGATACCGCAAAAATGTCGGGACGGCTTACACTAAATCCCATACCTCACATTGATATGATGGGAACGGTAATTCTTCCCTTGATTTTAATTTTTACTCACTCGCCGGTTTTAATCGGTTGGGCAAAGCCCGTTCCTATAAATCCTTACCGTCTCAACAATCCCGTAAAAGACATGGCAAAAGTCGGTCTGGCAGGACCCGGTTCCAATTTCGCCATGGCAATTTTATCCGCTTTGATAATTTGGCTTTTTAAGATAACTGGTGTTGACCCTTCCACTGAAATTAACGCTTTAATCATAAAACTTTTATACATAAATGTTCAGATAAATCTTGTGCTCGGCGTATTTAATCTGATTCCCATTCCGCCGTTGGACGGCTCCCGCATCGTATCTGCATTTTTACCGACTCAAATTGCGTTCAAATACAATCAACTTGAAAGATACGGTATTTTTATAATTTTCTTTTTGCTTTCATTCGGTTTTCTTAATTTTCTGTGGCTGATAGTTGACATTTTACAAAGAATTTTGTTTATGGGGGTTTAAGTGTCTATACAGCGTGTGTTATCTGGAATGCGACCGTCGGGAAAATTGCATCTCGGACATCTGCACGGCGCACTTTCAAATTGGGTTGAACTGCAGGAAAAATACGAGTGCTTTTATTTCGTCGCCGACTGGCATGCTTTAACAACGGAATATGAAAATACAAAAAACATAAAAAATGACTCGGTTGATATGGTTATTGACTGGCTTTCCGTCGGGCTTGACCCGGAAAAATCAACCATTTTTGTTCAATCGCAACTTCCCGAACACTCCGAACTCCACCTGTTTTTGTCAATGATAACGCCGCTGTCCTGGCTTGAAAGATGTCCGACATACAAGGAACAACTCAAAGAGATAAAACTTCGCGATTTACATACTTACGGATTTCTTGGTTATCCGGTTCTGCAGGCGGCGGACATTCTTATTTACAAAGCGGATAAGGTGCCGGTCGGCGAAGACCAACTGCCTCATCTGGAACTAACGCGTGAAATAGCCAGAAGATTTAATTCTTTCTACGGAGAAATTTTAACTGAGCCGCAGGCACTTCTTACAAAAACACCGAAAATTCCAGGCAATGACGGACGGAAAATGTCAAAGTCATACAATAACTGCATTTATCTGTCGGATGAACCGTCGGTAATTTCCAAAAAGATTTCTTCATACATAACCGACCCTGCGAGAATTCACCCGACCGATTTAGGTCATCCTGAAATATGTCCTATTTTTGCACTGCATAAAATATATTCGGAAAATTATAAAGAAACGGAAGAACTGTGTAAAAAAGGTAAAATTGGTTGTGTGAAATGCAAGCAAATACTTACATCTGAAATAATAAAATTATTAGAGCCGATTCAAAAAAAACAGAAAGAACTTAAAAAAAATCCGGCAGAAATTCACAAAATACTTAAAACCGGAAGCGAAAAAGCCCGGGCAATTGCCGGAAAAACTATCAATGAAATAAGAGACGCATTAAAATTATGGAATACGGAGTAAAACTGGAAATTTTTGAAGGCCCGATGGACCTTCTTTTGCATCTTATACAAAAAGATGATTTGGATATTTATGATATTCCTATTTCTAAAATTACATCGGAATATCTTGCATATCTTAATTTGATGAAAGAGATGAACTTGGAAATTGCCGGGGATTTTCTTATTATGGCGGCAACTCTGATGAGGATAAAATCAAAAATGCTTCTCCCACAGCATGAAAATGAAGATGAAGAAGAACTTAATGACCCTCGCGATGAAATTACAAAACGCCTGTTGGAATATAAAAAATTTAAGGAGGCGTCAAAGGTATTAAAAAACAATCTGGAAAAACAAAAGGATGTTTTCTTCCGTAAAACACAGCCGGAATTTACCGCAGAGGATTTCGGAGTTGATGTCTCGCTTTTTGATTTAATGGACGCATTCCGGAAGGTTCTTGAAAAAGCAAAAAAGGGTTCAAAAGAAATAATAAAAGAGGAGTTCACAATTGAGGAAAAAATCCGCATTATTTTTTCATTGCTTGAAGGTAAAAAATTCGTGTCTTTTTATTCTATTTTTCTTAAAGATGAAAGCAGGTATTCTATAATTATTACATTTTTGGCGTTACTTGAACTTATAAAAATAGGTCAGATTTATGTCCGTCAGAACGAGACATTTTCCGAGATAAGAATTTATAGAAGAACGCAGATAAACGCGGATAGCAACGCGGATAAACGCTGAAAAACATCAGCGTGAAACAGCGTATTGTTCTGCGTAAATCAGCGAGGTGTACATGGAACTTAAAAAAATACTGGAAGCGCTTTTGTTTGTGTCACAGGGACCGTTGAAACTTGAAAGAATTATTGAGATTACGGAAAAATCCGCCGACGAGGTAAATCAGGCGATTTCCGAATTAAAAAAGGATTATGAAGAAAAACAGTCGCCTATACAAATTATAGAAATAGCCGGCGGGTGGCAATTTTCAACAAAGCGTGATTTTGCACCGTTTATCAGAAAACTTTTCAAAGAAGAAACAACGCTTAAACTTTCAACATCGGCACTTGAAACGCTTGCGATAGTTGCCTACAAACAGCCGCTAACCCGCGCCGAAATTGAACAAATCCGCGGCGTTGAGGTAAGTGCCGTCCTGAAAACGCTTGTTGAAAAAAATCTGATAAGAACCTGCGGAAAAAAAGATACCGTCGGGACGCCGTTTCTCTACGGGACCACCCAGCAGTTTTTGATATATTTCGGACTTAAATCAACCGATGAACTTCCGTCGCTGGAAGAAATAAATGTTGAAGGAGAACAGCAATGACCTATCCAAAAGAAAAAATCAGAAATGTTGCGATTGTAGGCAGTGCCGGAAGCGGTAAGACATCTATTATTGAAGCAATTTTATTAAACTCAAAAATTACAAATCGGCTTGGCAGGGTTGAAGACGGTAACACTGTAAGCGATTTTAATCCCGATGAGATTGCTCGCGGTTCGTCAATTTACACATCTTTAATTTCATTTGATAATGCCGGCACAAAAATAAATTTGCTTGATACTCCGGGCTATTCCGATTTTGTATGCGATGCGGTTTCCGCTCTTGCAACGGCCGACTCCGCGATTTTTGTGTTTGATGCTTTTGCGTCCGTTGATGCCGCTTTTGAGTATCTGTGGGAAAATTGCGACAAACCGAAAGCGATTTTTATAAATAAATTAGATAAAGAAGATACGGATTTTGCAAAAACATTAAGCCATCTTAAAGATTTCAACGCTTTGGTAATTCCTGTTTCCGTGCCGAACGATACCGGAGCAAATCTCTCAAAAGTCGGCTCGGTTATTACGGAAACCTCGGAAGATATGAAAAATCACCGCGAAAAATTTATAGAGGCGGTTGCATCAAGCGACGATTCTTTAATAGAAAAATATCTTGACGGCAAGGAGATAACAAACATTGAATTGATGTCAAGTTTTAAGAACGGCATTGCGTCAAAAAAAATAATTCCAATTCTCTGCGGGAGTGCGACGAAAAATATCGGATGCGACGGGCTCGCAGGTTTTATAAACGAATTTTTGCCGTCGGCCGGTGTTTTACCCGATACGGATAAACCTGCAATGCTCGTTTTCAAAAGTGTTATTGAGCCACACACGGGAAATCTCTCGTTTTTGAAAATATATTCGGGAAAGATTGTTCAGGGAACGGATTACAAAAATGTTACCAGAAGAACGACGGAGCGGCTGGGAACGCTCTGCACATTACTCGGAAAAAAGAGAACGGAAATAACGGAAGCGGCCGCCGGCGATATAATCGTTGCAGTAAAACTTAAAGAAACACAGACAAATGATATTCTCGGCGATGAGACGGCGGCGGGCAAAATCAAACGGATAAATTTTCCGGAGCCATCAATAAGTATGGCTGTTTTCCCAAAATCAAAAGGCGAAGAGGAAAAAGTCGCATCCGCACTTCAATCAATGATGAGAGAAGACCCGACAATCAAATCATCTTATAATGCCGAAACAAAGGAATTGATATTATCCGGACTCGGGGCACTTCATATAGAGGTCGCCATAGCGAGAGTAAAAGAGCGATATGGAATTGATGTTGAGTTCAAACCGCCGAGGGTGGCATACAGGGAAACAATAAAAAGCACCGCGGAGGTTCAGGGAAAATATAAAAGGCAAACCGGCGGCCGCGGACAATACGGCGACTGCTGGCTGAAACTTGAGCCGCTGGAAAGAGGAAAGGGTTTTGAATTTGTAAATGCGATAAGAGAAGGGAGAATTCCGAGAAATTATATTCCGTCGGTAGAAAAAGGGGTAAGAGAGGCGATGGAGCAGGGCGTTATTGCCGGTTATCCCGTTACCGATATGCGTGCTACTTTATACGACGGCAGTTATCACGAGGTTGATTCATCCGATATGGCTTTTAAGATTGCAGGAAGCATGGCGTTAAAAAAAGGGGTTACCGAGTCAAGACCGTGCATACTGGAACCGATTGTTGAACTTGAGGTTGTAATTCCCGACGAATATATGGGTGCGGTTATGGGTGATTTAAATGCGCGCCGGGGACGGGTTATGGGGGTGGAACGACTCGGGAAAAAGCAAAAAGTCATAGCGATGGCGCCGCTTTCGGAAATTTCGAAATATGCGACAGATTTGCGTTCAATTACAAAAGGTGCAGGCAGTTTTAAGATGAAATTTTCTCATTACGAGGAATCACCCTCAAATATTTCCCAGCCGCTGATAGAAATTTATCAGAAACATCAGCAGGAAGGAAGATGACGCTCGCAAGCAAATTTGTCGGAAACGCTCATCCGACCGCCCTGTCGGATTTCGCTCTGTTCGTCGCTCCTGAAAGCGAAGTCGCTCCTCAAGGTTCCCTACAAATTTCTTGCTTCGCTTTACGATTTAAGGACTAAAAAATGATTGCACTTTCTACAGCATATAATATTTTAAAACATAAAGACCCGGTTTCGCTGGCGGAGGAAATAGAGTCACTGGGATTTTCGGCGGTTGAACTCAATGTTGAAGTGCCCGAAAGTTTTATATCAGAAATTGCAAAACGGTTGAAGATTGTTTCCGTGCATAATTATTGTCCGAGGATTGATTTTATCCCGGAAGGCAGAACGATTTATTCGCCTTATAACATGACATCAACCGACGAAAACGAAAGAACGACGGCGGTTAAACTTACAAAAAAGACAATTGATATTGCAAATTCAGTCGGTGCGAAAGCAATTGTGATTCATGCGGGCGAAGTGGATATGGAAATAACAGGGCGGACTTTGGCAAAAAAATATAATGAGACAAAAGGCGGCGATGATTACAAGAATTATCTTGAAACTTTTTTGGCGGAAAGAAAAGCAAAATCAAAAATTTTTATTGAAAATTTATTGAAGTTCTTTGATGAACTTATACCTTATGCCGAAAGAAAAAATGTAAAAATAGGAGTTGAAAACAGGTTTTGGGCTAACGAAATACCATCGCTTTCCGACTATAAAATTATTTTTCAGAAATTTAATTCCGACGCAATCGGACTCTGGTATGATGTCGGACATTCCGTAATCGCCGAAAAACAGGGACTTGTAAAAAATCATCTTGATTTTCTGGAAAATTATTCCGACCGCCTGGTAGGTGTTCATCTGCACGATGTTATTGATGTTTACGACCACAAGGCACCCGGAACCGGAGAGGTAAATTTTACGGAAATTGCAAAATTTCTAAATGAAGATACCATATTAGTTAACGAGACGCATTTGGCATCAACGAAAAATGATTTGATAAACTCAATTGATTATCTGAAAAACCATGGATTTCATAAATTTATAGTCGGCGGAAATAAGACCGCCGTACTTTTATAGGAGTCAAAAATGCCTGAATTAAGACGAGACCCGATTATCGGAAGATGGGTAATTGTTGCAACCGAAAGAGGTAAAATACACTCGGACTTTTCAAAATCCGAAGAAGAAATTCCGCCGATTAACGGCAGTTGTCCGTTTTGCCCGGGTAACGAGAATAAAACACCTTCGGAAATTCTTTCTTTCAGGGAACCCGGCACAAAAAGAAACGAAAAGGGCTGGTGGGTTCGGGTTATACCCAATAAATATCCCGTCTTGCGGGTCGAGGGAAACCTCAACCGCAGAGGCGAGGGAATGTTTGATTTTATGGACGGTATCGGCGCCCACGAAGTTGTTATAGAAACCGCAAAACATAACGCCGCATTTTCCGATTTGGAAAACAAGAGCGTTGAAGAAATTATTTGGGCGTGGCGTGATAGAATGCTTGACTTAAAAAAAGACATGCGGTTTGAGTATGTGCTGGTTTTCAAGAATCACGGTAAGGCTGCGGGGGCTTCGCTTGTCCATCCGCATTCGCAGATTATAGCGATGCCGACAGTGCCGGTCAGGGTAAAACAGGAACTGGAAGGCGGGCGGAATTATTTTGAATACAAGGAGAGATGCGTTTTCTGCGATATTATCAGAGAGGAAATAGAGGCGAATGTACGCATCGTCTCGGAAAACGAGGATTTTATCTGCATAACGCCGTTTGCGTCAAGATTTCCTTTTGAAACATGCATACTTCCTAAAATACATTCTTCAGTTTTTGAGGATTTGCAGAAACATGAGGTCGCCAATCTCGCCCTTATTTTAAGGGACATCAACGGAAGAATGAACAGAACTCTTGAAATGCCTCCGTATAATTTTGTTATACACAATTCACCGTGCAAAAGCGGGAAACTTCCCTATTATCACTGGCATATTGAAATGACGCCTCGGTTGACAAATGCTGCGGGATTTGAGTGGGGAACCGGTTTTTACATTAACCCTACTCCGCCGGAAGAGGCAGCAAAATTTTTGAGGGAAACACAATAACGGCAATTAAAAATTAAAAATGAGACGGTAAAATCAGACCTATTCAACTAGTTTCGTCCCTAAAGGGACTTCCTTCGGTCGCAACTACGAAAGTAGTTGAATGGATTTTTTGGAGAACGATTAAAATGAAAATTAAAAATGTATATCCGGAATTGGAAGGCGGGTTATATTCGGTTAAGACGGAAACCGACAGGGAATTTCTTATCTCTTGTGAAACAGAAAGCGACAAAAATCCTGTCCTGAAATATAAAAAATCATCTGAAAAAAAATGGAAGACCGTTCTGATGCTCAAAGCCGGCGAAAAATATGTCGGCTCTTTTCTGCCGAAATCACCCGGTTTTTACCAATACGGCATAGACGGTTACGATAAAATATTAGAGGTTATGGCGGAAAAAAAATACGCAAGATTTGCCTCCTGGTATGAAATGTTCCCACGGTCGCAAGGAACACAATCCGGTAAAAGCGGCACATTTGCCGATTCTGAAAAACGTCTGCCGGATATAAAAAAAATGGGATTTGATGTTATCTATCTTCCACCGATTCATCCGATAGGAAAAGCGTTCAGGAAGGGACCGAATAATTCTTTAACGGCAGGACATGACGACCCCGGATGTCCCTGGGCGATAGGAAACGAACAGGGCGGACATAAATCAATAGAGCCGCAACTCGGAACGATTGATGATTTCAGACACTTCGTCAAAGAAGCAAACAAAACCGGAATTGAAATAGCACTTGATATTGCCCTGCAGTGCTCACCCGACCATCCGTACGTAAAAGAGCATCCCGAGTGGTTTCATAAAAGAGCCGACGGAACAATCGCTTATGCCGAAAATCCGCCGAAAAAATACGAGGATATTTATCCTTTGAATTTTTATCCGCCGAATCGGGAAGAAATGTGGAAAGAGATGAAATCAATTTTTATATTTTGGAGAAAACAGGGAGTTACCCATTTCCGCGTTGACAATCCTCACACAAAACCGACGGAATTTTGGAAATGGGTTATTCGTGAAGTTAAAAAAGAATATCCTGATACCGTTTTTTTTGCAGAAGCATTTACGAATTATGAGAAACTGGAAGAGCTGGCAAGGATTGGATTTTCACAATCATACACTTATTTTACATGGCGAAACGGCAAAAATGAACTGATAGAATATGTTTTGAAACTTACTAACTCATATCTGACAAATTTTTTGAGAGCCAACTTTTTTACAAACACGCCGGACATCTGCCCGCCGCTCATTCAGACAGGCGGCCGCCCTGCTTTCAAAATGCGGCTCGCAATTGCATCAACATTGTCATCGCTCTACGGAATATACAGCGGATACGAATTATGCGACGGAAACGCATATCCCGGTACGGAAACTTATGTTGATTCCGAAAAATATCAGTACAAGGTTTGGGACTGGAACAAGCCGGGAAATATCAAGGATTATATCGGCAAAATAAATGAAATCCGACGGACAAATCCCGCGTTGCAGTATTATGACAATTTGAGAATTTATAATTCAACGAACGACAACGTGCTTTTTTACGGAAAAAAATATAAAGATAACATAATTCTTATTGCGGCAAATCTTAATCCGAATGAGATTCATGATGCAAGAGTTACCGTTCCGGTTGAAAAATTCGGTATTTCATCTGATGAGGACTATATCGTTGAAGAACTCATCACGGGAAAAAAATATGTCTGGCATGGACGAGAAAACTATGTCCGCCTTGAACCGCAGAAAGAACCGGTTTATCTTTTCAGAATAAGTAAAGATGTAGTCACAAGAAGTCATTCTGAACGAAGTGAAGAATCTCAACTCGCCTTACAACATTCAAAAAAGTTTTTTGAACTGCGGGAAAAAGTCGTAAAGCACAACGATGTATATGCTCGGCGGGAACTGGCAACATTTTTTAACAACGAAATTTTGTGGCGGACTTATACCGGCGAAACTTATGACGAAAATTACGCCGGCACAATAAACGCAGAAGCAAAAAAACTCGGGTTTCAGTCAATAATCGTTGCATACTTTACAACACCAGGGCATTAAAAATAAATACTTGACAAACTACATATATTATAATACAATGTATTATGGAGGTGCAATATGAACTCAAATATGTTCACTTTAAGGTTACCCGTCACCGTCAGAAAAGAATTAGAAAAAATAAGTAAACAAGAAAAAATACCGGCAGGACAAATAGTAAGGGATGCGGTTGACCGTTATATTGCAATAAAACAGTTCAGGAATCTTAGAAAAATTGTCCTTCCCTTCGCCGAGGCGCAGGGTCTGATAACGGATGAAGACGTTTTTGAATCGCTTAAAAAATGACCGAAGGAAATCCCCGTGGGATGAAAATTGTAATTGATGCAAACGTCGTAATCGCCGCATTTGCTACACGCGGATTATGCAACGAGATATTTGAAATATGTTTAATACAGCATGAAATTTTTTTATGCGATGCTTTAATCCGGGAGGTAAAAACCGGATTATTAAAAAAAATCAAAGTGCCGGAAAACGTAGTTGAAAATATCGTCAAGTTTTTAGAGAGCAAAACACTTAAGGTTAAACCGTCGGAAGTTGATAAACGCATCTGTCGCGATTCTAAAGACATTATGGTATTAGGAACGGCTGAAAGTGTTGGCGCGGATGTGATTTTGACCGGCGATAAAGATTTGTTAGTTCTAAAAACATATAAGAATACGAAAATCGTAACACCGAGACAGTTTTTAGAACTGCTTAAACAAAACCGCAGTTAACTAATGAAGAGATTATAGTTGATAATCCATGCATATTTTTCAACACCAGGACATTAGAAAATAAATGTAGTGCGACCATTTACTGGTCGCTTTTAAGCGAAGATAAATCTTCGCACTACAATTCTTGCGAAAGAATGGCAAATACAAATGGAGGTACACATATGAAAAATCTATTGATTGTTTTTTTGTTGTTTTTTACGCTTTACTATTCAGTATATGCTGCGTCACCGATAGAATTGATTCTGCAGGTTGTAGAACCACCCTCGTCGGGCAAAATTCCAAAAGCTGTCAAAAAAGGGGATATTGTAAATACAGTAATAGAACCTGAAAAAGGAATTTATGGTCTTCCTTGGGGTTCAACTATTGATGAAACATACAAATATTTTGGGAAACCGAATGCGATTATTCAACTTGAGGAATCTAAATTGGTTTTGATTTATGGGAGAACTCATAAATTAATTTTTAGGGATGGGAAATTGTTTTGTGTCGAAATTCGCGACCAAATTTTAGATTATTCTTTAGCAGATATGTTAGGAGAACATCCCTTTTTTGGGGATAGATGGATTCTATCCCCTGGTATTATGAAAGATATATCCAAAAAAGAAATAGTAAAAAAATTTGATAGAGAAAATATAGAAATTCACGAAGAAGAGGATTATCGGTTATTTTATGATGTAGGAAATGTTCGGGTCACAATCTATTTCTCAAGTTATTCAAGAGTAGATGAAAAAGGTAAAATTTTTAAAGTACATTCTATTTCACTTCTGTATAGTGAAAAATAAATTAGAATTGCGAGAAGTTGGTAGGAGGTTTAAATGAAAGTCACTATGATGGCAAAAGAGTATCCGCCGTATGTCTACGGCGGGGCGGGGGTTCATTTGAGGTATCTGTCGCAGGAACTCTCTAAAATTATAGATGTTGAAGTGAGATGTTTCGGCGACCAGAAATCGGACGAAAAATCATTAAAAGTCAGAGGATACAAGGGCTGGGATGCTCTAAAAGGCAAAAAATTCTCACCAACGCTTGAAACGTTGTCGGTAAATATGCTTTCTCAGATGGAAGAGATCAACTCAGATGTCGTCCACACGCATACATGGTACGGACATTTCGGCGGGCTTATGACGAAAATTCTCTACGACATACCGTTCGTCGCAACCTGCCATTCGCTTGAACCGTTAAGACCATGGAAAGAAGACCAGTTGGGGCACGGATACCAGTTGAGTTCGTGGATTGAAAAAATCGGAATTGAGTCGGCGGACAAAGTAATTGCAGTTTCCAATCTGATGAAACAGGATATACTTAAATTTTTCAACATTCCGTCTGAAAAAATTGAGGTTATCCATAACGGCGTTGACCTGAACAAATGGAAATATACGCCGTTGTCTGATTCGTTAAAAAAGAAATACAAAATTGCCGATGATTATATTCTGTTCGTCGGAAGACCAACGCCTCAAAAAGGACTTGAATATCTCGTTGATGCTGCGGATAAAATTCCCGTGCAGATTGTTCTCGGTGCCACCGGGGCGGATACAAAGGACTACGAAAATAGGATGATAAAAGAAGTGGAAAAGAAAAAAAATATCGTCTGGATTCACGAACTCTTAAAAGAGGAAGAATATGTTCAGTTGTATTCTTCGGCGAAGATTTTTGTCTGTCCGTCAATCTATGAGCCGTTCGGAATAATAAATCTTGAAGCGATGGCGACAAAGACACCGGTTATTGCATCTGCCACTGGCGGAATTTTGGAGGTTGTGCTGCCGGAAAAAACAGGATTACTTGTTGAACCAAAAAATTCAGAACAGATTGCGGCAGCCGTTAATCGTCTATTAAAAGACGAAAAATTAAGAAAAACAATGGGCATAGAAGGAAGAAAGCGGGTTGAAGAATTTTTTTCGTGGACATACATCGCCCAAAAAACCAAAAAACTTTACGAAAGTTTGGTAAAATAGTCGCTTGCAAGTATATCGCTCGGGAACAAATATTCCCACAGGGACTCCCTGCGGTCGCTTTGAGACGCGCCCCTGTAGTCGCTCTGCAATTTGCTCCTGTTGGGTATAGGTCGCAAATTGAGGCTCTTCAGAAATTTTTCCCTCACTTAACGATTGGAAAAGGAACAAATGGACATCTTAAAAAAATACAATTACGACGAAAAACTTTTCGGGAATTTGAGAAAAAAATATCTTGCGGGAGAATTTTCCGATAAAAACAACATTCTTAAAGCAAAAATTGAACCGCCGGAAGATGCGGAATTTTTTAATCCGAAAAATGATATTTCTCAAAACGAAAAATTAAAAAATCTGGGCGCGGACACAATAAAAAACGGTAAACTCGGAGTCGTAATTGTCAACGGCGGTATGGCAACCCGCTTCGGCGGGGTTGTAAAAGGCATAGTTGAGGTCTATGACGGCAAAAGTTTTCTGCAAATCAAACTTGAGCAGATAAAAAAAGTTAATCAAAAATATAATGTTTCAATTCCAATATATCTAATGAACAGTTATGCTACCGAAGAAGCAACGCTTGAACATCTTAAAAAAAATAGTTGGTTCGGACTTGAAAATAGTATAAAGTGTTTCAGCCAGTTTATTGCAAAACGGCTTAATACCGACGGTAGTTTTGTGACTCCGGAAAATGAAAGTTATTACGGTCCGGGGCACGGCGATTTTATTTTTGCATTTTCCCAAAGTGGCTATTTGGCAGATTTCATTAACAGCGGCGGCGAACATATATGGTATTCCAATGTGGATAATCTCGGCGCGACCGTTGACAAACTTATTTTCGGCTATCACATTTATAAAAATTCCGAAATGACGGTAGAACTTGCCCAAAAATACCCCGGCGATAAAGGCGGGGCGCCGGCCGGCGTGGACGGTCATCTTGAAATCGTAGAACAGTTTAAGTTTCCGGCTGATTTCAATCAGGATTTGATTTCTGTATTCAATACGGCAACATATATTTTTAAGGCAAAGGCACTTAATAAAAAATTTGAACTTCCATTTTATTATGTAGAAAAAAAAATAGGGGACAAAAAGGTAATTCAATTTGAACGCCTTGCAGGTGACCTTTCTTTGTTTCTCAAAACGAAATACATTGTGGTGAACAGAGAAGAGCGTTTCTTTCCGATAAAAACCCCCCAGGATTTAGAAAATAGTCGTGCTAAATTAAAAAAGCGATTTGAATGAAAAAAAAATCAAAAATACCACTAATTTATATCGGTCTCTTGACTATTTTTTTAGGCATTTCAGTTATACCGTTGAAAAATAGAATTTGCAATGAAACATATAAGTCCGTAGCGATGGCCGTTGAATACGATGATGTGGCTGATTTTTTCGGCATAGACAAATTGACGGATTTTAGTGTTGCCGGAATAAATTCCGTTGTGATTTCCGACGATAAATCAAAAGATTTTTTGGTTGAGACCGACAATGCCGAATACAAAAACTATCCGCCGGAAAAATATCTCGGCATTTCGTCTGAAAAAATTTCAGTCGTTTCAAAATTAAATCTTAATATGGTTTTTTTGGTTCAAGGTGATATATCGTTAATTCCCAAAAATATTCCGAATGTAACCGCCGTTATTTTATCCGACGATTTTTACGGAGAAATACCTGCCGATTTTAATTATACATTCGGGTCGGTTGAATTTGCCAAACAAAAAGAAGTTAAAAAAATACTTAAAAATTCTTCCGGCGGCTACAGAGTTTTTAAGTTAAGGTGGGATTCCGACTACAAAAAAAATCTTGAAAAAATAAATCGGGCGGCACTTGAAAGAAATGTCGGAATAATAATTCTTGATTTGTCCCAAACAACACTTGATTATGCGTTAGAATATATCATTCAGTCAAAAAAATCACTCGCTGAAATCAGTTTTGATGTTAATAAACCTGCGAGCATTAAAACAATAAACTCAAATTTTGAGGCATACAAAGGAATTACAAAAATAATTTCTTTTTTTATCGCCTTGTTATCCCCGGTAATTTGTCTTTTATTTGTATCTTTTAATTATAATTTTGACGGAAAGTTTTCATTGGTAAAATCGGTTCTGATTTTTTTGTTAATTGCTGTTTTTTCTCTTTTGTCCGGCACAACGATAGCGGGTCTTTTGGCTACTAAAGATTTTATGCTGGGGATTGATTTGTTCAGAGGGGTAAAAATAGTATCGCTTACACCAATTTTGATTTTAATATATCTGTTGTATAAAGAAAACTTAAAAAAATATCTTACAAAACCGCTCTTATACGGCGAAGCAATTTTTATCGGCTTTTTATTGTTTGCAGTAGGATTTTACATTCTCAGGACCGGGAATTACGGTTCAATCACATCGTTAGAAGATAATTTTCGACTGTTTTTAGAAAAAATATTTTTTGTAAGACCGAGATTTAAGGAGTTTCTGATAGGTCATCCTTTTATGCTATTGGCAATTTACCTAAAATACAAAGAAAATAATTTCTTATGGAAACCGTTTTTTATCGTCGGTATTATCGGTCAGATTTCAATAATAAATACATTTTGCCACATACACACTCCTTTTTTTGTTTCGCTGCTGAGAAGTTTTAACGGAATTTTTGCAGGTTTGATATTGGGAATAATTTTGATTTATTTTTATAATCTGATAAAAAAATATGTCTGATATACTTATCTCAGGGTATTATGGTTTCAAAAATGCGGGGGATGAACTTATCCTTAAAGCGATGATAACGGATTTGCGGAGTTATAAACCGGATGTTAAAATTACCGTTTTATCCGCTGCACCCAACGAAACTTCAAATTCATATAATGTGCGTGCCGTCAACAGATGGAATGTTTTTTCCGTCATCAGAGAAATTTCAAAATGTAAAATGTTGTTATCGGGCAGCGGCGGACTTTTTCAGGACACAACCGGCACACTCAGTTTGTGGTATTATCTTTTGATAATTTTAACCGCAAAAATTTTTAGAAAAACTGTCTTTGTTTATGCCGCAGGAATCGGAGAAATTAAATATGCGTTTAATAGTTTCTTAATAAAAAAATGTTTTGATAAAGTTGATTTTATCACCGTAAGAACCGAGCAGGATAAGGACGAGCTTCAATCTTTCGCAGTTAGCAAAGAGATAATTGTAACTTCCGATCCGGTTTTCGGTTTGGAATTACCTAAACCGGAAACAAAAAGTACCTTCGGTAAAAAACAAAGAATCGGAATAATCTTAAGAAAAACAAAAAATTGGAAAAAAGATGTAAAAATATTTTCAGAACTATCCGATTTAATTGTAGAAAACCTGAAAGCCGAAGTTATTTTTATACCGTTTCAATTATCAAAAGACATAAAATTGCTGAATTTAATCAAGAATAATACGGATGTTCCCATTGATATTTTTACATGGAATGACACCGAAAAACTTTTGGAATTATTTTCTAAACTTGACATAATTGTAAGTATGCGGTTGCACGGACTGATTCTGTCGGCAAAATATAAAATTCCTTTTGTAGCAATATCGCGATATTCAAAAATAAAAAATTTCTTGCAGTTGCTCGGAGAACCTGTTAATAATGACTGTTCCGAACCCAATAAAATTTATGCTATGATTTCCGAGAAAATCAAAGATAAACTAAACTCCGAAAAAGTAGCCGCAGTTGTCCGGGCTTTGCAAGACAAATCAAAAAAGACGGCGGAATTATGTATATCCGTGTTGACACACAGTTAAAATATGGTATAATACTTGCTCGGGATTAATTAGGTGAATTTATGAAAAAATTATCGGCAATCGTTATATCCTTCGTTACTATTTCGGTAGTATTTTATGGATTCTTTTCACTCATTGAAAAAAATCTCTCATATTATATTTCCGAACTTTCCGAAAAAGTTGAAATAGTCGCATTTATTGACGACAAATTAAACGATTATCAGAAAAACGAACTTATCAAAAAAATTGAAAATATAAAAACAATTGACGGAATAAAATATACTTCAAAAATGGAAGCAATGGATGAATTCAAAAAAAACCCCGAGTTCGCCAAACAAATAAAAATTCTCGGAGAAAATCCGTTGCCCGCAACCATTGATATTTACTTAAAAAAAAATGACCCGGAAACGGTAAAAAAAATCGCCGAAGAAATAAAAATACTCAACGGTGTAGAAGACATCTATTACACTTCAATTGAAGCGGAAAATCTACTTACTATAAATAAAACATTCAATGCTTTGAGCGGATGGTTTAACTTAATTTTTATTATATTTGCCGGTGTTTCAGTTGTTTCATTATCACTTGCTGTGCAAAGTAAAAAAATATTTTTTGGTGTAATAGATGCTATCATAGGAGGAGGAATCGGTTTTTATATTTTACATCTGATGCATAAACATATTTTCATGCAGAATTTCAAAACGCCTATTTTTTTTAGTAACTCGGAAATCATAATAAGTTCCATCGTTTTAATAATTATATGTCTTGTAGTAAGAATTCCGAAAAATGTTAAAGAAAAATAAAAAAAACTGGAAGTCGGAAGTCGGAAGTCGGAAGTTATCTGCTTTTTTGTTTTTACTTCTCACTTCTCACTTCTCACTTCTCACTGCCGTTTATGCTTCCGATTATGACAAACAGATAAAAGCATATAAACAGAAAATAAAAAAAAGCAGGTCGGAACTTATCGGCGTACAGTCGGAAATTTCCCATAAAGAAAATAATATAAAAACCATTAAAAAAAAAGAAGCATCTCTTGAAACGCATCTTGAAAATATTATAAGAAAACTTGAGACCACAAAAGCCGAACTGCACAAAACAAAAAGAGCAATAAAAAAACAACAAAAATCAATTGATGCATTGAAAATAAAATTAGAAACCGCAAAATCTGAAACGATTAGATGGAAAAATATATTAAAAAAAGAATTACGATTTGCATATAAACACGGTGTGGGCAGACCCGTTACCGACCAGTATCCCGCAAGGATAATGCTTTCTTCAAATTCATCTGCCGATATGGTTAAACGATATAAATTTCTCCAGTTATTAGCACGACAAAAATTATTTATATATACTCAAACAATAAAAAATGTTCGGGAATATGAAACAATAAAAATAAAACTTGAAACCGAGATGAACGGGTTAAAAGAACTTGAAGAAAAGAAGAAAAATTCCGAACAACTGTATGCAAAACAAAAAAAAGAAAAGGAAAAATTATTATCAACAGTCGTTAAGAAACGGGTCTTTTACGAGCAGGAAGTCGCAAACCTGCGGGACTCGGAAATGATGCTTTCGGAGTTAATAAAACTTTTAGAAAAAAAAGCAACCGAAACGGCTAAACAAAAAGAGGAAGAGCGTTTATCCCGTCTAAAAATGTCAAAAAAGAAAGGTATTATATCATGGCCTATTGACGGAGAACCGTCGGAATTAAGGAATAATTTAACTGCAACTTTCGGCAAGCAGAAACATCCGGAACTTGATACGTGGGTAATAAATAACGGTATCCGAATCAAGTCAACTCTCGGGCAAAATATCGTAGCAGTTGACAAAGGAAAAGTTGTGTTTGCCGGAGATTTTAAATCCTACGGGAAAATGGTTGTTATTGACCATTCCGGCGGATTTTATACGGTCTATGGTAATCTTGACAAAATAATTGTTAAAGAGGAGCAGGATATTCAGAAAGGTGAAATTATCGGTGTCGTCGGTATTTCCGTCTATTCGCAGGATGCTTCGCTGTATTTTGAATTTCGCAAAGACGGTGTTCCGCAAAACCCTCTTGTGTGGTTGAAGTAAAAAATAACGCTGATTAACGCCGATATTTACGCTGAACTACGCCGATTTTTCAGCATTTATCCGCGTTGTGTTAATGGAGACATCCTATAAAGAGTCAAGTAAAAAATAACGCTCGTTGAAAATTAAATACCTGAATTAACAAAGACCCTTGCCGGGTTGTATGGCTGACCCGATTTAAGCATAGAAAGCATCATCTGAGCCAATTTTTTAGCGACGCAGATGAGTGCCTGTTTAGATGATTTCCCTTGCGAAACTTTTTTATGATAAAGGGTTCGCATCTCGGAGTTATGTTTGATAGAAGCGACGGCGGCCATATAGAGATGCCATCGGAGATATTTTGGACCCTGGTAAGACATTCTGTTGTCGTGCCGGGATTCTCCCGACTGATAAATTTGAGGAAAAAACCCGATGTGCCCGATAATCGCTTTGGCGTTATCAAACGATTTGCCGTCTAATCCGACGGCAGAAAGCAGGGCGGCGAGTGTCTTTTTGCCGACTCCGTCAATTGACAGAAGGTTTTCGCCCGGAAAAGAATCGTTTGGCGATTTAGGGCTGAGAATATCTTCAATTTGGGCATCAAGGTTTTTGATATTAACTGCCAATGACTCTATAAGCGAAAGAATCATTTTAAGATTTTCGCCGCGGGCTAAATGCGATTTACCCGAGTAGCAGGAGTTTTTGGCAGTAGCAATTAGTTTTTCCAGTTCCTCGCAATTAAAGTTATTGCCCTTGATGTGACGGACTATTTTTTCCAGATGTTTCACCGAAGTAGCCGCGAGATGTTTTGCCGTCGGGAATTGTTTCAGGATAGCCATAGAGGCAACGGCGAAAGGGTTCCTGATAGCGGTGGTGCGGACTTCCGGAAAAACAAGCGACAGCAGAGATAACGCCTGGCGTTTGTAATTTTTAAGGTCTTTGATAAATTCATAACGCAACTTAACAAGTTCTCGCAGTGTCTGAACCGTTTCGTCGGGTACGAGACAGTTTCCGTATTCGCCCGTGCGTAGAAGTTGGGCAATAACGAGAGCGTCAATATCATCCGTTTTCGCCTTTTTACGCAATGCCTCGCGGAACCTGTTGGTGTAAAACGGATTGAGAAGCACGACCTTAAAACCGCTGACGGTTAAGAACTCAAAGATATTTTCCCATGAGTTGCCGGTTGCTTCAAGTCCTGCGATCAAGTTTTCTTTCGGGACGGAAAACTTCGCAAGTTTTTCAAGAAGCAACTTAAAACCGTCGGACGAATTTTCTATCAAGAATGCCGGTGATAATTTTTCACCATCATCTTTGATGATGAGACACTTGTGCGACTTATTTGAGACATCAATACCGAGATAAAACATAACTTATCACGCTCCTTTTTAGACCCTGATTTTCATCAGGGCAAGTTTATCAGCAGGTTCCTTGAAAACTTTAGCCTCGTCCCGCTGTTGTAGCGGGACACCATAGCCTGATTTATGAATGGTAGCCAAGAAACTGGTTCCATAGCATCCTAAATAAATGATTCAGGCTAAAGGACAGGAAGCAGTTGTCTCCGTAAAATGGTAGCAGATGATATATCGGCTCCATATGGAAATATGCAAACTGTCTTTCCTGCTGAAATCCTCTCGCTGATGGCGAGAGGAAAGTAAAACATCGACAATGACAATTATACAAAAATTTTTGAAAAAGGTCGGGGTTATTCATGTTAATAACCTATAGTAAATCTGTTCGTATGTCTTACACATACTGAACATTATATCAGGAAAAAAAATGTTAAAGAAAAAAAATTGGGTTTTTATTGCTGCGGCGTTTTTTGTAATTAGCGTGTCATTGTTAAAATTTGACACTATAAAAGCAGCCGGCGACGATATCTACGGACAGATAAAAATTTTGTCACAGATATTGGTATATGTCCGTGAAAGTTATGTGGACGAGCCGGATATGAAAAAACTTATCTACGGTGCGGCCGACGGTATGATAAGAACTCTTGACCCTTATTCGCAGTTTATGGAACCGCAGGAAGCAAAAGAAATGAAGGTTCACACGGAAGGACATTTCGGAGGTCTCGGCATAAGAATTACATCTTCAAAAGACGGATGGATTACGGTTGTCACGCCTATTCCCGGCACACCCGCATGGAAATTGGGAATTTTGCCCGAAGATAAAATAATAAAAATTGAAGGCGAAAGTGCCAAGGATATTTCAACGGATAAAGCAGTAGAGAAACTTCGCGGCAAGCCCGGAACAAAAGTTACAATTACGATAGCGAGAGAAAAAACTGAGCCGTTTGACTTAACAATAACCCGCGAGGATATTCCAATTATTACCGTAACGGGCGCAAAAATGATTGATGATTCAATCGGATATTTAAGAATCACCGAGATGACTGCCAAAACAATCGGAGAACTTGACAAGGCATTGGCAGAACTGAAAAGCAAAGGAATGAAATCTTTAATCGTTGACTTGAGAAACGACCCGGGCGGGTTGCTCAATACCGCGGCGGACATCTGTAAAAGATTTGTCGGAGAAAACAAACTTATCGTCTACACTCAAGGCAGAAAATTTCCAAAATATGAATATCGCGCCGATGCTACGGCTCCGTATTCCGACATTCCGCTTGCTGTTCTTATTAACAAGGGTTCCGCATCCGGCAGCGAAATAGTTGCCGGCTGTGTTCAGGACAATAAAAGAGGAATTATTATCGGAATGCAGTCGTTCGGCAAGGGTTCCGTGCAGTCATTACTTCCTCTGGAAGGCGAGGCATCTCTGCGGCTTACGACACAAAAGTATTACACGCCGTCCGGAAAATCTATTCACCGTGATGAAGAAAAGAAAACCGGCGGTATTACTCCCGATATAATTATAGAGGTTTCCCGCGAAACCGAGATAGCGCTTCAAAAACAGGACATTGACACAGAGATAGCAAATGCCAAAGACAGAGATAAAAAGTATGATGTAAAACAATCCACGACGGTCGCTCAAACGGAAAAAATAAAAGATGTAATTTTAGAACGGGCAATTGAGATGTTGAAAGTGCGCAATATCCTGATACAAAAATGAAGGTCGCTCGCAAGCAAATTTGCCGGAAAAGTTCCTAAAGGGATTCCCTTCGGTCACTCATCCGACCGCCCTGGCGGATTTCGCTCTGTTCGTCGCTCCTGAAAGCGAAGTCGCTCCTCAAGGTTCCTTACAAATTTCTTGCTCGCTCATGTGGGAAATGGTATAAAAATGAAAAAAATCTGGCGAGTTCTTGTTCTTATAATTTTAACGGCGGGCGTGATATTTTACCTGCGGCAACAGCCGGAAAATTATTCGTCGCTTGCCAACAAGATTGATATACAAATAAATAAAGTAATTACAAGTTTTGGGATAACGGACGAAAACATAATAAAAAATTTTCGCATACAAAAAAGAACCCGAACGGCGAAATGGATACAATTTGTAAAAGAAATCAACACCGACAAAAAAACTGACGATATTATAACGGAAATTAAAATTTCTCTTTCCGAATTCGGGGTAGAAGTTGATTTTGATAAAACATTAAATCTTTTGACGGTGTCAATAAACGGAAATATACTAAATAAAATTTTATTCCGGACGGCTAAGCCGCTAAAATACAAAGCGGCGATTATTATTGACGATGTCGGTTACAAAAAAGATGAACTTGAAAATTTTTTATCGCTATCCGTTCCTTTAACTTTCAGCGTTTTGCCGTTTGAAAAATATTCCTCTTATCATGCCGACAAATTGAAAAGACAAAACTGCGAATTTTTTCTCCATCAACCGATGGAACCGGAAGGGTATCCGAAAGTTAATCCGGGAAAGGCGGCTATTCTTCTGAATATGTCCGCCTATGAAATTGAAAAAAAAGTGAAAAAAAATCTGGCAAATGTTGACGGGGCGGCCGGCATTAACAACCATATGGGAAGCGCTTTTACTAAGGACAAAATCAAAATGGAGGAATTTCTAAAAATCGTGAAAGAAAAAAATCTTATTTTTGTGGATTCATATACTTCGCCGAAATCTGTCGCATACAAAACCGCCAAAGCGATGGGAATCCCTGCTTTGCAAAACAAAGTTTTCCTTGATAATGAGGATAACCTTGAATATATTCTGAAACAACTATCGTTGTTCAAAAAAAGGATAAAAAGAGACGGATGTTGTATTGCTATCGGACACATTCACAAAAAAAATCTGCCCGATGCTCTGTCAAAAATTATTCCTGAGTTTCAAAAAGAGGAAATAACTTTTTTAACTGTTTCCGAATACTTAAAAACAAATGACAATTTTGGGCATTGAAACTTCTTGTGACGATACTTCGGCTGCCGTCGTAAAAAATGGAACGGATGTTCTTTCAAATGTGGTTTCGTCACAGTTAAAAACTCACAAAAAATATGGCGGAATTGTTCCCGAATTGGCCGCACGTCAGCATCTTAAAAATATAAATTTTGTGATAGAAAAAACTATGCATGATGCAGGATACGGGATGCAGGATATAGATGCAGTTGCAGTTACCGTCGGACCCGGACTTATCGGTTCACTTCTTGTGGGAACTATGACCGCACAGGCAATTTCAAGCATAATAAAAATTCCGATAGTCGGAGTCAATCACATTGAAGGACATATTTTTGCTAATTTATTACAAACACAGATTGCGCAGAAAAAAAGCATAGATTACACAGAAAAAGTCAAGCCGCCTTTTTTGGCACTGATCGTTTCCGGCGGACATACCGATTTAATACTGGTTAAAAATTGGGGAAACTACAAAATCCTTGGGCGGACCCGCGACGATGCCGCCGGCGAAGTTTTTGATAAAATCGCAAAATTTTTAGGGTTGGGTTATCCGGGCGGACCGATTATAGATAAACTTGCAAAAAAGGGAAACTGTAAAAAAATAAATTTTCCTAAGCCCTATATGCCGGACAGTTGGGACTTTTCATTTTCCGGTTTGAAAACTGCGGTAATAAACTATGTCGGAAAACATCCGAACATCAAAAAATCGGAACACATTTCTGATTTATGCGCATCGTTTCAGCAATCGTGCGTAGATGTGCTTGTCAGAAAAACCATTTTGGCATGCAAAAAATTCAACATAAAAAAAATTGCCTTGGGAGGCGGGGTATCCGCAAATTCCAGATTGCGTTGTGATTTCATCAAAAAATGCGACGAAGAACGAATAAAATTATTTATGCCGCCGGCAATTTTCTGTACCGATAATGCGGCTATGGTTGCATCGGCAGGATATTTTAAATTGAAAAAAAGAGGGACTTGCAGAGCAATAAATCCGTCGGCAAATCTTGAATTAAAAAGTTGGTAAACACTGACAGATGGACGCAGATGAACACAGATAAGACATACCACGAAAGCACGAAATACAGAAATTTTAGATTTTTTTCGTAGCTTCGTTAAAAAGATTTTATCTGCGTAATCGCCTTTTAAAATCTGCGTCAATCAGCGGCTAACAAAATATGAAAAATGATTTTACATTAGATACCGAAAGATTTCACAGACAGGGATTTCCTGAAGCGGTTTATTCAAAGGGGAAAACCGAGAAACAGATTATTGATATCGTCTCAAAAATGGTAAAAAATCCTACACCCGTAATAATAACAAAAATTGAAAAAACAGCAGCATCAAAAATAAAGAAAAAATTTCCAAAGGCAAAATATCATGAGAAAGCAAAAATGGTTGTAATTAATCCGCTCAAAAAAACCGGAAAAACTTATATCGCTGTTATTACCGCAGGAACTTCCGACATACCTTATGCGGAAGAGGCGGCTGTTGTCGCCGAGACGCTCGGAAATAATGTTGAAAAAGTTTACGATGTAGGCGTTGCGGGTATTCATCGGCTTTTCAAATTTGACGAAGTGATAAAAAATGCGTCCTGCGTTGTCGTCTGTGCGGGAATGGAAGGCGCTTTATCGTCGGTTGTCGGCGGGCTCGTATCAAAAGTTGTAATCGGAGTTCCGACATCAACCGGCTACGGAACGGGCAAGGGCGGATATTCCGCACTTCTAACAATGCTCAATTCCTGCTCTCCGAATGTCTGCGTCGTCAACATAGACAACGGCTTCGGCGCCGGAATTATTGCGAGCATAATAAACAAAAAATTATGAAAATTGCGTATTTTGACTGTGCATCGGGCGTTTCCGGAGATATGATTATGTCGGCATTAGTAGATGCCGGACTTTCTGAAAAATATCTTGTCGGCGAGTTGAAAAAACTGTCAATAGGAAAATTTAATTTGAGATTTACCGATATAAAAAAAAACGGTATGCATGCAAAATTTGCGGAAATTTCCGGCGGCGAACAATTGCGGGAATTTTCTAAAATCAAAAAAATCATAAAAAAATCAAAACTTAAAGAATCAATAAAACAACAGGGCTTAAAAATATACTCAAAAATTGCGGCGGCGGAATCAACGGCACATTCAATCTCCAAAAGTTTAGTTCACTTTCACGAAATTGCGGAAGTTGACACTATTATAGATATTTTCGGTGCAGTTATCGGGCTTGACGCTCTCAAAATTGAAAAGGTTTATTCGTCACCGCTTAATCTCGGAGTACCCGCACCTGCAACAGTTGAAATTATAAAGGGCATACCTGTGTATTCTACCGACGATAAAAACGAACTTGCAACACCGACAGGCGCCGCTATAATTTCAACACTGGCAGAAAAAATCGGACCTATTCCTGAAATGAAAATTGAAAAAACGGGGGCGGGGGCCGGAACAGCCGATTTTGAAAAACCGAATATCCTTCGGGTCTATATCGGACCATCTGACGCTACAATATCGCTAAAAAATTATTTTTCAACTGACGAAAAGATTCTTTTGGAGACAAACATAGACGATATGGATGCCAGAATATTTCCGTACATAACGGAGAAACTTTTTGAAAACGGGGCGGTTGACGTCTGGCTGACGAACATTCACTCAAAAAAAGGCCGACCGGGAATAATTCTTTCGGTGCTTGCCCAAATAAAAGACGAAAAAAAACTTGCCGATATTATTTTTTACGAAACGACAACGCTCGGAATAAGACGGTATCCTACAAACCGTTGGACTTTAACAAGAAAAAAAGATAGAATATACAAAGTTGCAAAATTGGGGAATTCATTTAAAAGAATGACCGAATACGAGGATGCGGTGAAAATTGCAAAAAAAACCAATGTTCCGTTGCGGGAGGTTTTGTGAAAAAAATTGAAATTGTCTGTCCGACGCTCAAACTTGAGGACTTAAAAAAAACTATCTATACATTTGATATCGGCGGATTTCTTGTCACAAACATCACAGGCGTAGGATTTATGCGCGGTGCGGAAAAAGAAAGAAGCGTCAAATATGTTGAAATGCCGAAAATAAAGGTTGAGTTTGTAATTAAAGACGAGGATGTTGAAAAATCCACAAAAGCGATAGTTGAAGTTTTGCAGACTGGTAAAATCGGCGACGGAAAAATTTTTGTTTATCCGACCGATAATGCCGTAAGAATTAGAACGGGCGAAGAAAAAGCGGTTTAACTGTCGCTCGCAAGCAAATATTCCCAAGGGGACTCCCTGCGGTCGCTTTGGTCGCTCCCTTGTGGTCGCTTAAAGAATTTGCTCCTGAAACGAATAAGTCGCAAATTCAAAACCTGCAGAAATTTCTTGCTTCGCTCCACGATTAGAGAGGTAAAAAATGAAAAAAATTATTGCTGTTTTTCCGACAGAAAGAGAGGAAAAGGTAAAAGCAGAACTTTTCAAACTTGATATCGGCGGAATGCTGATAACCCGTATTATCGGATTGGGAATGCCTCGCGGTGAAGAGAAAAAAGAAAAAAAATATTACGAACAGCCGAAAACAAAACTGGAAATTATCGTTACCGACCCCGCTTACGAAACAGCGGTCAATATTCTTATGAAATGCCTGTACACAGGTAAAATCGGCGATGGAAAAATATTTATTTCACCGGTTGAAGATGCAATACGAATAAGAACGGGTGAAAGAGGACCGGTAGCGGTATAAATGTCGTTCGGGAATTGTCTCGCGGAAACGCGTCCCGCCTGTGCGGGCGCCCCTAAAGGGACTCCCTTTGGTCGCTCTCACTCGCATCGCAGATAGCGTAAGCGATGCTCCGTGAAGTTCTGCTCAACAACACCCTCGCTCTGCGATTAAAAGATTAAATGGTGAAAAAATGAAAAAAATTGAATGTCTCTGCGAAAATGTCAAAGCCGAGGATTTGAAAAAATCGCTTTACGACCTCAACATAGGCGGGTTTTATATGGATACCATAAATGCCGTCGCATTTAAGCGGGACCCCGGAAATCCGCAGGTCAGATTTGTTGAACGCCCTCGTATAAAAATTGAAATTTTTGTAAAAGACGAGGATGTTGAAAAAACGGTTCAGATACTTCTTGATGTCATCAGAAAAGGGGTTTTTGGCGACGGAAAAATTTTCATACTGCCCGCCGACGATGTTATCCGCGTCCGCTCCGGCGAGCGCGGCCCGGAAATGTTGTAATTTTAACCTCCTTATGCGACCCATACTTGTCGGATTGATGTATATTCTTTCCTTTATTTTTGCGGTTCTTCTTGCCGTTTCAATGAGAAAATTTCTGTTCAATCTGATAGAGCCGCTGGTTTATTCCGAAAAACCCTCTGCAATATTATTAAATCTTCCGATGAATATCTCATCATACATCCCGCTCATTATTGCAGGATTTTTTCTAAATTTTGTCAACTACCCTGAAGTCCGTCGCTACATCTGGAATGTTATCTGGTCGTCAATCTTCGGAATCACCATTTTCAATTTTCTGAAAATTGCTTTCATATATCTGTCGGCAAGCATAACATTCCCGTCGGAAAAATTTTATTATTTTTGGGAAAATATTCTGCTCTTTATAATTTTCGGATTTTTAATAACAACCTTTTCCATTTTGCTCAAAAAGCGGGAAATGGACAGAAAAATTTCTTTAATTCCTTCATTTTTGACAATTATCTGGCTTATTTTGGTTGGAAAACTTAAATTAGACAGCAACTTTGATTACTCAACCGCCGTTTTATCCGCAACCCTACCTTCAATAATAATTTTTCTGAAATCGTAAAAAGTACTTGACAAAATGCTGCTTTTGTGTTATACTAAATACTGTAAAAGCCATATTTTTTTTGATTAAAAGTTAAACCAAACAGTTAGGGTTAATTTTTACAAGAATAATGGGGACGGAGGTAATTATTTATGCCAAATGTAAAAATTTCTGAAATTTCACAAAAAGCGAAAGTTTTGCCAAGCACCATCAGACACTACACCGACCTCGGACTTATTGAGATTTCCGACAGAACGGAGGGCGGGCAGCGGCTTTACGACGAGGAAAAGACACTCGGTCAACTTGCCAAAATCAAGCATCTTTCATCACGCGGATACACGCTTGCGCAAATAAAAGAAATGCTTACCACTGGCGGACTCAAAAAACGGATTTTAATAATTGACGATGACCCGGATGTAGCGGATTTAATCAAAGCGATTTTGACCGATGAAAATTGGGAGTTCAAGCACGCAACGGACGGTTTTGAGGCGGGAAAAATTCTGCTTGACTACCTGCCGGATTTAATCACACTGGATTTGGTTATGCCGGGGATGGACGGCTTCAAGGTTTGCCAGAACATCCGCAAGGATTCACGTATAAAAAACATAAAAATTCTCTCAATAACGGCTTACGATACCCCCGAATACAGACAGAAAATAATTTCGGCCGGAGCCGACGATTATCTTCCGAAACCGTTTACGCCGGAAGAGTTGCGTCAAAAAATAAACTCAATGTTTTCGGAAAATAAACCGGAACTGGTAACAAAATAAACATTTTTTTCAATTACAATTCAACTACTTCCGTAGTTGCGTAGTTGCGAAAGTAGTTGAATAGATTGGATTTTACCGATGATACATCTGAAAACGAAACTTATGAAAATTGCGGAAATACAACAAATGTTGTGCAAACAATTTTTATGAAATTAAAACTTAACACCATGTTTGATGTCATAGCGAGGGAAATTGTGAAAAAAGGACCTGTCCCCTTTTTAGAAGGTGTCATTGTCCGCATTAGGCGGATGGCGAAGCCCGTGGCAATCTCATTGAGATTGCTTCGTCACTTCGTTCCTCGCAATGACAGTCGGGTTTTCTTTCGCGTCAGTTCCGCGTTCAGTTCCGCGTCAGTTCCGCGTCGGTTCCGCGGTCTGTTCCGCGTCTGTTTCGCGGTCTTTTTAATTACCTCCGTCCCCATTATTTTCGTCCCCATTGTTTTTGTTTCTTTTTGTCCCAAAACCGATTATGTGGAATAAATAAAATGAAAAAGAAAATTTGGATGAGAATAGTACCGCTTGAAAAATCTAATGACGATTGGGATATACGATTTTGGAAAAAAGCCGGAACTCTCGCTCGGTTTTCGGCAACCTGGCAGATGCTCGATGAATTTTACAAAATGAGAGGTAAAAATGGAATTAAGCGAAGATTACAAAGAACTGTTCAGAATATTCAACGAATATAGGGTGAAATATTTAATCATCGGTGCATATGCCGTTGTCTATTATACGGAGCCGCGGTATACTAAAGACATAGACATCTCGGTGGCTGCCGATATAAAAAATGCCAAAAAAGTTTATGACGCTTTAAAAAAATTCGGAGCGCCGCTTAAAGACATCAAACCCGTTGACTTCACTGACAAAACTATGGTTTATCAAATCGGCGTAGCACCGGTCAGAATAGATATATTGCCCGGAATAAAAGCAATTGATTTTGAGAGTGCATGGAAAAAAAGAAAAAAAATAAAATATGATGATGTTCCGGTAAATATCATAGACATAAAAAATCTTATAAAAACGAAAAAGGTATTAAAACGGCCCCAGGACATTTTGGATTTAGAAAAATTGAAACTGGTGAAAAAATAAAATGAAAAACATAAAAACCATGTTTGATAGAATAAATGTAGTGGCAGGGTCACCCTGCCTGATAGCGAGGAGACCTCGCAACTACAATGTCCTGCGTCAGTTCCTAATCTCTCAATCTCTCAATCTCTTAATCTCTGCCTTTTTAATTACCTCCGTCCCCATTATTTTGACAAATCTTTATGCCGGGAATCTTTTGACAAACTGGAATTTTGAAACAGGAAATACATCGGGGTGGACAACCGGCGGTACGGCTTCGTTTAATGTAGACACTTCAACTGCTATTGGTACGACATCGGCGAGAATCGGAATGACAACCGCTACAGGTAAAAAAGTGTATTATCAAAATGTCCCATCAACTCCTACTTGGAGGTATAATCTTGCAGGATATGTTTGGGACAACGATGCTAATATTTCTTACATAGGTTTTTTAATAAAACCTAACGGTGGTTCTGCTGCTACTTCTCCTGCTCCCAGTGTTAGTAACAGTACAACTACGGCTGTTAATTCTAATGCTTGGCAATTTTTAAGTATGTCGACAACTACCGAATCAGGGTATACGTTTTTTGGTGTTAATGCGATAATAAATTTTCTTGCCGGTGCAAGCACAGGTTACTTTGACAACATATATTTCGGGCTGCCGGATACTCCTTCATCGCTTATTCAACTTAACAACAGCGGCAGCCAACTTGCACAGGGCGAATGGACAACATCTACAATAATTATTTCTTCGTTTACGCAGGCAGGTTCAGTAAGCGGTTCCGGACCGACAGATGCAGTTAAATTTCATCTTCAGGTAACAAGCGGTTCAGCGGCTTCGCCCGACTGGTCAACTCTTTTCGTTGATTATACTTCCGGCTTGATTTCGGAAGGAACGACCGGCTACCAGTGGCCGACGCTTACAGGCACGGCAACTTACTGGTGGAGGGTGTGGACTGAAGACAAATACAACGGTGTTACAGGCGCCACATCAACAATATCAGTATTTTGTTTTAGTGCCGCTGCAAACCAGGCGCCGTTTGATGTTTCGGGGCTGACGCAATTAGCAGGGACGACGATTTTGCCGTCAATGGCGTGGACGACTTCATCCGTAATTATTTCGTCATTTACGCTAAACGACCCGGATACATCCGAGCAATTAAAGTTTTATCTGCACATAACATCCGTTACAACGGGCGGTGATGCTGCTGATTGGTCTCAACTTTTCCACGCCTCAACTTCCGGATATTTAGCGGAGGGAACCACTCAATATAATTGGCCTACTCTTACCAACAAAGCGACATACTGGTGGCGGGTTTGGTGTGAGGATGACAGCGGCGCATCCTCCGTTTCAACAACTACATTTTTAGCAGACGACAACACAAAAACCGCAAAATTCGGTTATACGCCGCCGCCGAATGCGCCTTCGGGACTTACTCAATTAAACGGCTACGGCACTCAACTTGTCTCTATGCAGTGGTCAACCTCTACTGTGGTAATTTCATCATTTACCCAATCAAGTCCTCTTGCCGGCGACTTAAAATTCCACCTGCAGGTCTCGTCGTTTACCGGTTTCAGTCCGCTTCTTTTTGAGACAACATCTCAACTAATTGCACAAGGGACTACCGGTTACCAGTGGCCGGCATTAACCGATTACGGGACATACTGGTGGCGGGTGTGGTCTGAGGATTCAAACGGGTTTACATCGTCCACATCAACGGCTTTGGGTGTAGGCGGAGATGCAAAATTAGGAATAGACCCATATCCGCCCGCGGCGATAACGGATTTAGGGGTCGTGCTGAATTCATTTATGACTGGCGAGATAAAAATCACTTGGACGGCGCCGAAAAATTCCGGTGCGGGAGGCGACAAGGTAACTGAATACGACCTGCGGTATGCGACATGGAGTTTTACCGACAGCGACTGGAATCATTCGTCGGTCACACAATATGCCGGCGAACCGACTCCGTCCGTTCCCGGCACTTTGGAGACGGCGTATCTCAACGGCGGATTACCGCTCGGCACTACATATTATTTTCATATAAAATCGTCCGACACTTTTGACCCGTCTGCAATAGACAACGGAACTGTCGCACAGGTTTTAGAGCAGCACATTGTCATTTCCGAAGTTATGATAGCAACTACCAGTACTTCCGGCGAATATGTAGAACTTTATAACCCGACTACGGTGCAGTTTGATTTGAATGCTTTGGGCTTAAAACTACACATAATAAACGGTGCCGGTACCGATGGGAATGCAGCCATCACATTTATAAATAATTCAATTCCTTCAAAAGGTTATTTTTTGATTGCCGGAACCGGCACATTATCCGATATCTGGCCATCTTCCGTAAATCCGGATGCCACATATGCAACCAGTAGCAATAATCTTGTCGCCGGCGGTGATGTCTACATCAGCACTTATACAACATTATATTCCACCGGCGCAATAGACCTTTTGGGATTGGATAATGTCGGCGGTTGGTGGGAGGGAACAGCGTTCGGTAGTAATCCCACTGCGGGTCAATCAGCGGAAAGAAAAGCGAATTCCGGTTCTTCTGCCGCAACAATGGCAATAGGCGGCGCGGATGAATTTTCAGGAAACGGATACGACACCAACGATAACAGTTCCGATTTCGTATCAAGAACGACCGGCGCACAACCGCAGAATTCAACATCTGACACCGAGCCGTCTTCAGACACTACACCTCCTGCCGCAATTTCCGACTTAACCGCCCTGGCCGGAAGCGGGAACAATTTGGGTATTGTAAAGTTGAGTTGGACATCGCCCGGAGATGACGGAGTAACCGGCAATTTGACCGGTTTATTCCGCATAAATTACTCGTCGGTGGGAATTATAACCGCGAATAATTTTGTTACTGCATCTTCAACATTTGCCACGGTTGTGGATATATCAACGACATCTTTAACGCCTTTGACCGCCTGCACTACCACTTTTTACAACTTAAACAGAGGCACGACCTACTGGTTCGCTATCAAAACTGCCGATGATGTCAACAACTGGTCGGTGTGGAACTCAACCGCCGATACGCCTTTTACACAAAATACATCAGCATACTGTTTTCTGAACTCCTCGCCTTCCGCACCCGGCACTTTACAGCAACTCAACAATTCGGGAACGGTTCTTACATCAATGCAGTGGACTAATTCCTCAACCATAATATCATCCTTCACGCTTTCGGATGCGCAGTCGTGGGATACGGTGAAGTTTTACCTGCACATAACATCCGTTACCAGCGGAACTTCTGCCGACTGGACACAGTCGTGGCATGCGTCAACATCAAGTTTTTTGGCGCAAGGAACTACCGGCTATCAGTGGCCGACTTTGACCAACCCCGGCACTTACTGGTGGAGGGTGTGGGCTGAAGACGACGACAGCGCGACTTCTTCAACATCCACAATTCTTGGTGTAGGCGGAGATGCAAAACTCGGGTTTGATAATACGGCGCCCGATGCCGTAACTAATCTTACTGCACTTGCCGGCTGGAAAGTTGACACCGTTGTTCTGAAATGGACAGCACCGAATGCCAATCCCGGACCGGCATCTTCATATCTGATGAGATATTCAACGACATCTTTTACGAATTCCGAGTGGGATGCCGCATGGGTGAAAAATTTAAATACCAAAGCAACAATACCGGCACCTTCCACCACCGGCACAACGGAACTGATGCTTATAACCGGACTTACAAACGGCACTTCATACTGGTTCGCCATAAAATCGCAGGACGCCATCGGAAATACTTCCGCCATAAACTCAAACACTCAGGATTTTGCGGTTGCACAGACGACAAATCCGCTCGTAATAAATGAAATCGCACCATGGCAGACATCAGGCATTGACGGTGCGGAATTTTACATCAAAAATCCCTGTTATGCCGGCGGCTTAAAACTTTACGGAAAAGATGACACCGGCAGCCCGGCAATAGAAGTTGTAAAAACACTGCCTTCCGCAGGCGGTGTCTGGGAAGAGGAAATTCCCGCAGGAACCTACATAATTATTTATATGAGAACTGCCGGAACGGATGAAACGACGGTCGGGCAGTCGCTCTCAAACGCACTTAAAGTTTATGCGGGCGCGACTATTCCCGACGATACAAGCGGTCTTATTAACAGCGACGGTTATTGCATTTTGACGGACACTGCCGGAATTACGACATCCGCCAATATAATTCAATCGGGCGAGATTCTGGACTTTGTCGCATATCAAAATCAGGACCAGACCGGTTTCGCAGACACTTACGACGACGACAATGTAAATTACGCCATCTCAAAAGGTCACTGGCTCTCCACCTGCACAACAACCTGCGGGTTTGATTGTGTTAATTCAAGAAGAAACGGCAACTCATCTTCAATTGCAAGAAATAACTCCTCTTCTAAAACTTATAACTCAAAATATGATTGGACTTACCGCTACCAGTCAATTTCAACAGGCACGGCAAACGGGACTATAGACCCGACATCGGGCGGAGGGGTCTGCACCGTAACGCCCGGCACAGCGCAAATTTCAACGGCAGGGACATGGAAGTTCAAATATAACGGGAATTCTTCCGATTCGGTGAATCATACAGTAGTCCTTCAAATACCTTCTTCATGGCCAGAGCCGCAAAATACCGACTCCGCACTTGCTAATTACACAACCGCATTTATATCAACTCTTTCCGACCCGCCAAACCCCGGCGATGCGGGATTTACAAGCGGATACGGTGTAACGATTTCACAGATAATAGGAACGAATGCCGGCTGGAATGTGGTCGTTGCCGTAGGTGATATGGCTGCGGCGGACAATCTTTACATCGTCTACGGCGCGACTTACGCATCAACAAACGGTGTTGTAACGGCGCCGGCTACAAGCGGAACATATACTTTCAGGGTTTATTCAGATACCAACGGCGTAAATGTTTCGGAAATAGCATCTTCACCGCAGGTCACCGTTGCGGAAGCCGTTCCGCCGGCCGCAATTTCCGATTTAACCGCCCTTGAAGGAACTGACGACGGTATTGTTAAATTAAACTGGACTTCACCCGGCGATGATGGTGTTTCGAGCGATTTAACCGGCACTTTCAGAATCAAATACTCGTCTGTTTCAATAATTTCATCCGGCAATTTTGACAGCCCGCCTTCAAATCTTGCGGTAACGACCGTCAACATTTCAACAACCGCACTTACACCTTTAACCGCATGCACTACAACGATGTACGGATTGAATGCCGGAACTTCCTACTTTTTCGCGATAAAAACTGCTGATGATGTCAACAACTGGTCTGTGTGGAACTCATCGGCAAATGAATTGACTGTCAATACTTCCGCATACTGCGCCGCAAATGACCAAGTTCCGCCGGCGCCGACAAATCTCGTTGCAACGGCGGGAAACCAGCAGGTTACATTAACATGGGATGCGGTTACCAGCGAGCCGGATTTGGATTTTTACCGCATCTACTGCGACAGCAAGCCGCCGGTAGCGGTAGAATGGTATGT
>DHFT01000027.1 GCA_002402375.1 Elusimicrobia bacterium UBA4817
GACTTAACTTAGGAAATCTCTGTGGCAAGGTTTTTCAACAATGTTATTCTATCAAATTTTTGGTTTCTTTGCAACACACATTTCTTTAAGTTCAAATATTTTATCACGGAGAACCGCCGCAAGTTCAAAGTTGAGATTATCAGCAGCGTCAAGCATCTGTTTTTCAAGTTGAGAAATATTTTTAGTCGTATATTTAGAAATATCCTCTTTAATTAAGAGCATTGAGTCCTGTTTCGCTTTATACTGAAATTCTTCAAGGTCGTTAACTGCTTTAACGATTGTCTTTGGTGTAATTTTATGTTTTTTGTTATATTTAAGTTGTTTCTGTCGGCGGCGGTCCATCTCGGCAACTGCCCTTTTCATTGAACCGGTGCTCTTATCTGCGTACAGAATTACCGAACCGTTGATATTTCTTGCGGCGCGGCCGGAAACCTGAATTAAGGATGTCTCACTCCTTAAAAAACCTTCTTTATCCGCATCCAGAACGGCAACCAAAGAAACCTCCGGCAAGTCCAAACCCTCACGCAAAAGATTTACGCCAACCAACACGTCAAAGTTCCCTTTACGCAGGTCATTCAAAATCTCTATTCTCTCAAGTGCCTCAATATCGCTGTGCAGATATTTTACTTTAAGTTTTTTCTCATAGAGATATTCCGCCAAATCCTCCGCCATTCTTTTTGTGAGGGTAGTTACCAACACTCGTTCTTTTCGTTTGATAACTTTTTCTATTTCCGAGATTAAGTTATCAATCTGGTTTTCGGTAGGTTTTATTTTAACTTCAGGGTCTACAAGTCCGGTTGGACGAACAATCTGTTCAACAATTACGCCTTTTGATTTTTTAAGTTCATACTCCGACGGAGTTGCGGAAAGATAGATAACATTTCCGACCAGCGATTCAAACTCTTCGGATTTTTGAGGGCGGTTGTCAAGTGCGGACGGCAGCCGAAACCCGAAATCAATAAGCGTTTCTTTTCTTGCCTTGTCGCCTTTATACATACCGTAAATTTGGGGAATTGTGACATGGGATTCGTCAATAATCGTTAGAAAATCCGGCGGAAAGTAGTCAATTAAACACGGCGGGCGAGACCCTGCTGGTCGGCCTGATAAATGGCGAGAGTAATTTTCAATACCGTGGCAGTAGCCCATTTCAAGCATCATTTCAATGTCGTAATTCGTCCTTTGCTCAATTCGCTGTGCCTCCAGCAACTTCCCCTGATTTGTGAAAAATTGGACCTGTTTTTTTAATTCGCGGCGGATTTCGGAAATCGCTTTTTCTAATTTCGGACGGGTTGTGACGAAATGTTTGGCGGGATAGATGAAGTATTGTTTTGAAGAAACGGCGTCCAATGTCCGATGTCCAATGTTCAATGTCGTTGACTTCTGACTTTGGACTTCGGACTTCGGACTTCGGACATATTCTAATGTTTTTCCTGTAAGAGGATTTATTTCGGTGATTTTTGTGACTTCATCTCCGGAAAATTCCACTCGCACGGCGGTCTCGGAGTTAGCGGGAAAAATTTCAACGTTATCACCACGAACGCGGAATTTCCCTCTGGTAAATTCAACATCATTTCTTTCGTAATGAATACCTATAAGTTCGTTAAGTAAAAAATCGCGGTTGAGAATTCTGCCTTTTTCCAAAACAATGCACATTTCCTTGAAATCCGCCGGGCTGCCGAGATTGTAAATCGCGGAAACAGAAGCAACAACAATGACATCATTTCGGGATAAAATTGAAGATGTCGCTTTCAGCCGCAATCGGTCTATATGTTCATTTATTGATGCATCCTTTTCAATGTAAGTATCCGTCTGGGGAATGTACGCTTCCGGCTGGTAATAATCATAATATGAAATAAAATATTCAACGGCATTCTCCGGAAAAAATCTTTTAAGTTCAGCGTAGGTCTGTGCGGCAAGCGTTTTATTGTGAGAAATGACAAGCGTGGGTTTATTTATTTGAGCGATGACATTTGCGACGGTGAATGTTTTGCCGCTGCCCGTCACGCCTAATAGAACCTGATGTGAAGAAGAAACGGCGTCCGATGTCCGATGTCCGATGTCGTTGACTTCTGACTTTGGACTTCGGACTTTAGACTTCGGATTGCTTTTTATTCCTTTAACAAGTTGTTTGATTGCTTCCGGCTGGTCGCCTGCGGGTTTGAATTTTGATACAAGTTTGAATTTATTCATAAGAAAGCACCCTTAAAGGTGCACCCTGAAAATAATTACCTCCGTCCCCATTATTTTTCACGGATTACAGGTCCCATCTCGGCGAAAGTTCTTTCCATGATTGTCTGGTAGGTTTATTCGTTGATGTTACTACTATGTTCGTTGAAGCATTAACATCATACCATATTGTAGGCGTGCCGTTACCCGAAGCGTTCCCTTCGCAAATAATCACCCCGTTAATCTGGTTATTACTTCCGAAGGAAACGTTACCCGTGACATGAATATAACCCTTGAAACTCACTTTGCCTATATCATAAGTATCCGTACCGTCGCCGCTGTATTGTTCGCCGAGGTCTCCGGGATATTGTTCCGTTGCGGAGGTATCGGTAACGTATTCCTGGTATTCTTTCCACGCATTAGCTGGAATAACCGCATTAATACTAGAACCGCCGTCATTACCCTGAAAATCAAGATTACCTTTTACGATGAGGGTTCCTCTAAGATGTGAGTTTTGTATTTGAGCCCCGTTTTCGCAATAATATACCCGTTCCGTCGTCTCGTTCAAATTTTTAAACTGTTTATAAGCGGTGTAATATGAACTTCCTGCCGGTGACCCGCCGGCCGGTGCGCCGGTTACCGTGGTTGATTTTTTCTGATAATAATCAAAATCAACGGACGGAATGTCCGGGACATCGTAACCGCAATGCCATTCCGCCAATTCTTCGTCCGTAAGAGAACCGAATTTCGGCAGAGGTCCTGATGTATACCGGGGATCAATATATGTCCTTGCATATTTTCTCGGATATTTTACATCGGTTGAACCGCTGAGTTCTATATTTGTAAGCGATGCTATGGGTCCCCAATGCACTCTTACATGGCCGGTTGTCGTAATTACCGGAGCGTTCAATGCACCGATAGCACCGGGCGGAGAATAATATACCGCCTGAATTGTTCGTATTTCATCCGTTGTTTTGTCCTTGCCCGAAGCGGTAATGGTTACTTCATAATCTCCTGAGCCGGTTGAAAATTTTATTTTGTAATAACCGCCTTCAACATCTGAATATTCAATATCACCGTTATAGCCGGAAATAGCAGTTCCGGCATAAGCAGTATCCCATACATCTGATTCGTTTAATTTGAAAACTCCTCTATCTAATCCTGCTTCTGCAAGATGAAAAGCCCTTGTGGATTTTACCTCCTTTACCGTCCATTTCGCCTCGTGCTGTGTAAGATAAATAAGTCCGGGAATAACGATGCCGATAATCATAGCGATGATGAGCATGATGACCACGACCTGACCGCGGCAGTTGTAGGGATTAAGTCGCTTCGCTTTAAGGATTAAGTTAAGAACTAAGTTTTTTTTGCAGCCCATATAACATCCTCCCAACTTCGTTACACAAATCATCTAATTTTTTATATTCATCTTTTGATAAATATCCTAAATCGTAAGCCAATATTAAATGATACTTTGTTTCTTCTAATGATGCATCAGCAATGTTTAAAAAATGTGCAAACTCTTTTGAACTTATTCGCTTAAAACCTTCTACTATATTCGTAGGAATAGAACTAACTGACCGTCTAATTTGTGCCACTATCCCAAATTTTTCTTCATTCGGGAATTTTTTAGTAATTTTGTAAATTTCTAAAACTAATTAGTGTGATTTCTGCCAAACTTTCAAATCCCTGAATGTTTGCATACCAGTTATAAGGATTAAGTAATAAGTTAAAACTTAATTCTTAAAGCGAGTGAAACGAGCGACTTAATCCTTATCACTTACCACTTAATCCTTAATCCTGCTTTCAATTCATAATGCGAACCTTCGCCACCGAAAGTTGAAGCGCTTTCGTCTGGGAAGAATATGTTTTTTTCTCAAAAGCGATTGACATAGCAACAATAGAATTATCGGATGTATCCGGATAAATAAACTGAACTATCCGTACCGATTTCGCAAGGGTTCGCGTTGAGTTGATGACCTCATAAAATTCCTGACCATTTTGATAGTAAATGAACGGCTGGCTGTCTTTTGTGAAGGATATTCTTGAATAAGGCGGCTGGTTTGAATCATATCTGTCAATAACAACCGATGATGCCGATGCCTGCCTTAAATGTTTGTCAACCGCCGAAACGCAGGTTCTTCCGTCCCGCTGAATTTCGGCTTTGGCGGAGGAAAGATACCACAGTTGTATCCATTTGAAAAACAGTGCGGAAAGCGCGCCCGCTATAATCCCGATAGTTACCACATTTATCATAAGTTCAACGACGGTGAAACCGTAAGATGTCCGATGTCTTTTCATTTTTGTCTTTCCTTTTTGAGATACCGTATGAAACCGTTTAGCAAATTTTTTATTTCAGTTAGTTTGATATAAAATCCATTAAATTCTTTATCCGTAATATAACCGGTATCCAATGCTATATATAAATGGGATTGTATTTCTGTGGCAGAACGACGTGCATATATCAAAAATTTTATAAACTCAATATCTGATTGTGAGTCAAACCCTTCTACAATATTCGCCATAACTGAAATAGCAGCTCTTTTAATTTGGTCGCACAAAGCGAAATCTTTTCTAAACTTTTCTCTTGCAGTAATAGTGTAGAGTATTATTGTTAATTTTCTTGCTTCCTGCCATGCTTTAATATCTTCAAATTTTTCAATTTTCATAATGACTTTGGACAATTCTCTACGGCCATTGAAACGAAACCGTAGCCGAGGAATCGGAAACACCGAATATGACCGTTCCCGTTTTTGTCGGCTGAACCGCCACGGTGTTGCCGGAAATTTTCGTGTACCACGACTTCAAGTTATATGTCCAGCCCTTTCGGACGGAAACGCTGTAATTACCGCTGGAGTCGGAAATCGTCCCGTAGTAAATCGCGCTGCCTAATCCTTCAATGTTACCCGCGGATATTGCAGGCGGGGCGTCGGCCGGCATCGCAGCAGTGGTAGCAATTATCAAAACGCCTGTTTTAATATTTCCGCCGGCGGCAGTATCGGAAACGGAGCCGGTAATTTTTCCCCAAGCGGAACTTATCGTAAAGTTTTTCCCCGTTGTTTCAACGCCCTGCGAAACGGTAACGGGCGGCGTCCATCCGCCCGAATACGAGTATGTATCCGCATCGTCCAAAACGGGATATACATCATAATCATTTGCGATTTTGACGCCTTTTATTATGTATGTGCCGTCGTTTAGGGAAACTACATCCGTTGAAAAACCTGCTGCGGTACTTGTAGTTCTTATTGTGATATAAGGCAGGCCGCCGCCGGAAGCGTTATATGTATGTCCGGAAATCCAGCCCGCGGAATAAATTTTCAGGTCGCCGGTATTAACCGACTCGCCGTAATTCACCTCTACCGTTTCATTTGCCTCCGCATCCGATGTCCCGGATGTCCATTTCGCTCCGTCAGGCACGGATGTATAATCCGGGTTGGCGATAACGGTGTAAGAGCCGACATCTACGGAAAAACTAAAATTCCCGCTTGTATCCGTGACGGCAGTGTAAACGCCGGCTGAAACGGTAATGTTTGCAATAGGATTACTGTTGCTTCCGTTTATAACCCTGCCCGAAATAAAGCCGCCTTCGGAGGTTGATGAAAGTATTATGTCACGATTTGTATTTCCGACTGCGGTGATGGTTGTATTCGGTTCAACTCCTGAAAGTGTTAATGAAGAACCGTAAAGTGTAACGCTGCCGGTGGCAATTCCCGTCAGATAATAGTAACCGGTTGAATCCGCACTTACCGCCGATGAAAGCCCGTCATCTGCTGAAACAACCGCATAGCCGACCGGCGTTCCGCAAACCGGCGTTTCAGCGATCATGCTTGAATTTTGAGGATTGGTTATATCGTCTTCATGCAAAATCCAGTCGGCAGAGTTGTTATTTGTGTCCCAAGCATTGCCGTTCGCATCTCCTGTCATATCTGCCGCGGTAAATGTTGGAAAAGAAAGCCGTTCCATACTGTCATTAATTCCAAAAGTAGTCCCGGAGGTAAAACCTGTTCCTTCAATGGCATTTGCAGGTGCTGCTACACCGGGACCCCATCCGATACTGTCAACCCATACATCATATATCGTCGTCAAAAGTCCGACACCGCCTTTGTTATCCGAATATGGCATTTGGGCAGGAGTATAAGTTGCATCCGCAGTAATACCGGATACAGAACCGTAACTCGCTATCAAAAAATATTTATGCGAATCAACCGAGGAATTATTATATGTTAATGCCGGAAAATTAGAAACAACATTCAAAGCATTGACATATTTCAGTTTATAATTTCCGTCAATAGTTATAGTATAAGTTGTCGGGTTGTAAAGTTCAACATATTCGGTTGTGTCATCTGAAAGTGCGGCGCAGATTTCGGAAATCACCAGATGGTCTCTTTTATAGACGAAGCCGTAGGCGTTTCCTTTTTCTTTTGCTGTCAACTGAAGGTTTTGCGGATTCGTGTCAACCGAAAAATTGGAAGATTTTTTTGACCAGTAGCCGTCTTTGGAAACATTGAGTTGAACCGTTGCCGGCGAGGTTGTTTTGATTAAATAATATCCGGTGGCGTCTGTGGTGGCATTCCTGTTGATGTCCTGAACGACCTCAACCCTCGCGGCGGAAATACCTACGCTAGCGGTGGAAGATATTATGCCGTATATTTTGCCTTCCATTGTTGACCTGTTGGGGTCGTCCCGCAAATTATACAGAACAAGCGATTTTTGCTCATTATTTTCCGTCCATTTTACTTCTATTTTTATTTTTTTTATACCCTGGTCTGTTGCGGTAGGCGACATCGTGGAAATTTCCGTGCCGGATTCCTCCGCTTTCCAGACGGTTGTGTATCTGGTATAATTGGCATCGCCGACATTGAGCGTTTCCGGTTCATATTCAGTATAACCAGCTCCAGCCGGAAAATAATTATAACCCTCAGGAGTAACCAAAAGCCTCGCATAAGAAATGTTCTTTAATATTTCAATTTTTTCCTGCGCCAGATTGTTCGCAATCGTTCTGGTTTTACCGGTGATAAGACCCTTACCGATACTTGAAAAAGTTGTAATTACGCCCAGAATAACTATGCTGACGATAAGAATAGTAATCACTATCTCAACCTGACTGAAACCACGACGGCAGTGAGTAAGTGAGCGAGTGAATAAGTGAGTAAGTTTTTTCATAGTAGTTTTCTGCGTCAGTTCTGCGTTCCTTTCCGCGTCTGTTCCGCGGTTTCACTACATTTTATAACACAAATCGCCTGAAAAGTCAAGGTGTTTTTTGACACATGACTAAAAGCAATTAAAAGTTAAAAATTAAAAATGACGCTACGCTAAAATTGTGGAGTTTTTTATTAAAATCTTTTACCTAAATTTTTAATTTTATCCCAAAGGGATCCCTGTTTGGGACATTTTACATTTTTAATTGTCTCTACCGCCACGGGTACCATTTTCTTTCTCTTTCCGCATCTGCCGCCGCCGATTTTTGCCAACCAAGTTCCGATTTTATCCTGATGTTAAACCAGAATTCGTAAAAGTTTTTTTCACCTGCTTTGAGAGGCACCCGGTCAAGATATGAAAAGTTCGCTTCCCAACAGTGAAGGTCGCGATAAATGTTCACGGCACGATCGTAATAATCATAATGCTTAAAATTTCTGTCGTAATCGCCGAAATCATAGTCAAATGCCGACTGCATCTTATAGGCGACCTGCCAGTTCTTCGTCGGTCTTAACCCAACCTCTCCGGTAAATGTCAGGCGGTCCGGCGTAGAGCGTTCATATGAAACGCCGTTTTTTATGTATGCCTTTTCCTTGCTTTTGTCAAAACGGTCGGGGCCGAGTCGAAGTTCCGAATTTAATTGAACGGAATTAGGTTTCTTATAAAGAACATTGTAGTCATTTTTGTAATAAATATTCAGAAAATTGTAGGGACTGTAATCAATCTCGCCGGTTATACCGTCCAGCCGCTCTCTGAAATTTACGATTTTTTCGTTAAGTTTTCTTTTGATATCAAGTCCGGTCCAAACCCGCACCGTCAGTTTATCAAAATAAGCCGAATGGGTTGTTCTTAATTTATTGTTCAATACCCCGCGGTAAATGTCATGCTTTTTGTCGGGTTCCTGTTCAAAAAAATAACCGAATTGATTATTGAAAATGTAAGAAGAACGGATGTCAAGATTAATATCCGTATTATACGTCCAACGGTAAATATCGTCGGTATTCTCTTTGTTGAGACGGTCCTGCCAGTATGTATTAAAACCTGCTGCCGATGTAAGAGTAATTCTCCTGGTAAGACGGAGAGGATTGGTAAATTTTACGGAACCGTTTGCGTTCGTCCTGTAAAAATCTTCCGAACGCAGCCATGTTTTTTCGCCGGTAACGGAAAATCCGTAATAAAGAGGCAGATTTTTTATCTTTATCTGGTTGGTCAAATATGATACGGACGGCACGGTCATAGAGGTTAAAAGGTATTTATTATCATCCGAGTTAAAAATATCATTCCGTGAGAATAGAATACGGGCGGTGGATTTTGCAGTGTTTCTGTTGAAGGCGACGGAAGAAACGATATCGCGATTGATTCTTATCCAGTCCTTAGTATAATAATTGTTAAATGATTCGTCGCTGGCGAGGTTTGAATTTATTTGCATTGACCATGTATCCGTAAAATTCTGCTGATGATAAACACGGGCGTTCCACCGTCTTATTTTTGTATCATGTTCCCAGATGTGATAGCCGTAAACGCTTCCCTGCATTTTAGAGTCAATATTATAGATTTCTTCTATCCCGTATCCCCAGCCCTTGTAAGAATAATAATCCAGATAAATTTTGCTGAAAAATTGTTCTGAAAAACGATAGCCGATAAAACCCCTTGAAAAATAATCTTCGCTTTGATTGTAGCCGTGTTTGAAATCAATTTTCAGTTTTTTTTCGCGAAGCGATTTGTAATAATACGGAAGAGCACCCGACGGGATATCGTCAATATAAAAAACCACATTTCTTGCGGTTATTTCTTTTTCTAAAATTAAGTGAACTTTTTTCGCGTAGTGCCGATAATGCGGATTATCAAGATTGCACGAGGTAAAAAAGGCATTTTCAAGGTAGATGTCTTTCTTGGTTATATCCATTTGGGCCTTTTCGCAACTTAACGAGACATCGCCTGCTTTTAATTTCACATTGCCCGTAAAAACAGATTTACTGTTCAACTTGTCATACTCCATTTTATCGGAGGTGATGTTGACTTCCTGTTCAGAAAGGCAGTAAGTAGTAAGTAGTAAGTAGTAAGTAGTAAGTAGTAAAAAGCCGTAAAATTTATTATTCATTTATATGCTTTTAAGTCGGTAAAATCAAAACTACTTGCGTACTTTCGTAACTACGAAAGTAGTTGAATGGCACAAAAATATAACCTATCTTTTTGATAATAACGCAGCGCCGATTGCTCCGAGATTTTCGGGATTTTTGGATTTTATTATTTTTATATGTTCAAGCGGTGTCTTGAATGCCCGTTTTTTAAGTTCATCAAAAAACCTTTTTTCAATTAAGTCCCAGTTGTTTGAAACGCCTCCGGAAAATGTGAGCATATCGGGATTAAAAATGTTGATTAAATTTCCTATGCCGACAGCAAGATATTCGGAAAATTTTTTGTAAACCATAATCGCTTGCCTATTGCCTTTTCTTGCTTTATCCGCAATTATTGCCGGCGTTATGTTTTTTAACCCCATTTTGGCTGCCGTTTTGATTATGCCTTTTGCTCCTATATACGCCTCAAGACATCCGCGGTTTCCACAGCTGCATTTCGGACCGTCGGGGTTTATCGTCATATGGCCTATTTCCCCGGCGGAACCGGTTGAACCCCTGAAAAGTTTGCCGTTAATTATTATTCCGCCGCCGATCCCCGTGCCGAGCGTTACGGTAATAAAATTTTTATATTTTTTCTTGCCGTCAACTATGTATGAACCGTAAGCGGCACAATTAGCGTCATTGTCAACAACGGTCGGAACGGTTAGTTTTTTTTCAAAGTATTGTTTCAATTTGACATTTTTCCATTTATAAAGATTCGGCGAATACCTTAAAATACCGTTTTTATTATCAATATCACCAGCAATACCAATCCCGATTGATTCAAAACTGCCAAGTAGTTTTAACTGTTCAAGTATTCTCCCGCAAACAATTAAAGGTGTCGCATCGGTAGTAGGAATTTCAATCCGTTTTTTTAGTATGCCGCTGCTATCAATCAAAACAATCAAAATTTTCGTGCCGCCAATATCTATTCCAACTAATTTCATAAAAAAAAATCACTCTCCACAATTTTAAATTTTTAATTTTTAATTTTTAATTGCCGTTATCGCCTCTGAAACTGTATAAGTTGAACCGGTGATACAAAAATTTTCTTTTTGAACTATTGCTGATTTGATTGCTTTTTTTATACTGCTGAAAATGAAAACATTTCTTGGCAAAATATATTTTAAAAATTCTTTTCGGACAATTTGTGAACTTAATGCCCGATTGTTTAATGGCGCTGAAATAAAAACATTTTTAGCGACGGATGATATTGTTTTTATCATTTCTTTATAGTCCTTATCCGCCAGAACCCCGAACACAAAATTTATTTTTTTGCCAAAGTATTTTTTGATTGAATCTTTAAGCACCTTAATTCCCGATGGATTGTGAGCGACGTCCAAAACAGCGGTAACCGGTAATCGGTAATCGGTAATCGGTATAACTTCAAATCTTGCTGGCCATCGGGTTTTTTTGATGCCGTCAATAATCTGTTTTTCCGGGATATCTAAATACCGACAAACCGCCGATGCCAATCGTGCATTTTCTTTTTGATGCTCTCCGAACAGCGAAATTTTATAATGAGACCGTTGAAAAACCTTTGTTTTGTCATGCTGAACGCAGTGAAGCATCTCGCTTTTCGTCGGCAAGAGATTCTTCGCTTCGCTCAGAATGACTTCTTTGGGGACTTTTTCAACAATCTTATAATTAAAATTTTGCTGTTTCGTGTTTTCGTGGTTATTTATTCTTATTAGTTTTGTGTTTTTTGATTTTGCAATTTTTTCTATTGTCCGCAATGCAACACCCGAAGTTCCGGTAATAACAATCCCGTTTTTTTTTATAATTCCCGCTTTTTCTCTTGCAATTTTTGAGACAGTATTTCCGAGGTACTGAGTGTGTTCCAAAGATATATTTGTAATAACGGAAACCAATGGTTTTTTTATAACATTTGTTGCATCCAGCCGCCCGCCCAAACCGACCTCAATTACCGCAAAATCAACTTTTTTCCTCTCAAAATACCAGAAAGCGAGCGATGTTAAAAGTTCAAAATAGGTGAGATGATAACGAGTAACGAGTAACGAGTAACGGGCAATAAATTCAGCAAAATCTTTTTTTGGTATTTTTATACGATTTATCTGTATTCGTTCTCTTATATCCAAAAGATGAGGTGATGTGTAAAGCCCGACCTTATAGCCCGCTTTTTGTAAAACTGTTGAAATATAGGCACAGACGGAGCCCTTACCGTTTGTGCCGGCAACGTGTATAATTTTAATTTTATCCTGCGGAGTGCCGAGTTTTTCCAAAAAATTTCTAATGCGTGTCAAATCAAAATTATATGAGAACTCGCCGAGATTTTTTACATACTTTAGTGCCCGACTATATTTCATTTTATTTCTTGACTTTCATAATGAGAGTGTTGAAAATGATTACAACGATAAAAACACCGATTACGGCGATAAATCACCGTCGGAGACATCGCTGTCATCGTTCTGATAATCGCTGTCATCAAGACCGTTGATGACTTTTTCAATGGTCTCATAATAGTAAATCAATGGTTTTTGCTATCGTATTTTTCAGTTCTTTTCTTTCGGCAATTATGTCAATCTGACCGTGTGATAAAAGAAATTCCGATAACTGAAAATCGTCGGGAAGTTTTTGTTTGATTGTTTGCTCAATAACGCGGGGACCCGCAAAACCGATAAGTGCTTTCGGTTCGGCGATAATTACATCACCCAGCATTGCAAAAGAAGCCGCCACGCCGCCCGTAACGGGATGGGTTAAAACGGAAATAAACGGAAGTTTCGCGCCGGCGAGTTTTGAGAGTGCCGCGGATGTTTTTGCCATCTGCATCAGAGAAAACATCCCTTCCTGCATTCTTGCGCCGCCGGAAGATGAAACAATTATAAGCGGTAGTTTTTTTTCAACTGCCGATTCAATCGCCCGGGTTATTTTTTCACCGACTACGCTTCCCATACTACCGCCCATAAAATCAAAATCCATAATACATATTATAGCATCGTTGTCGTCTATTTTACCAAAACCGGTAACAACCGCATCGTTAAGTTTTGTTTTGTTTTTAGCATGTTTTATTTTTGAAGAATATTTTTGAGTATCGTTAAACGATAACGGGTCGGTTGTCTGTAAATCTGCCGATGTTTCATTGAAACTGTTTTCATCCAAGAGTTGTTTTATGCGTTCTTTTGATGTAAGACGAAAATAATAACCGCATTTCGGACAGACAAAAAAATTTTCTTCAAGCTCTTTATTGTAAATTATATTATGACAACTGTCGCATTTTTTCCAGAGACCGTCGGGAACTGACACTTTGCCATTCGGTTCTTCCACCGGCATAAATACCTCCAATAAAAACAAGTTAAAAGTTAAAGGTTAAAAGTTAAAAGTTTTAGAAAATCTACAACTGATTTTTTTTGTCGGATTAGTTCAATTACAGCGCTTCCGACGATAAAACCATCACAGTAATTTTTTAATTTCTTTATATGTTCCGGCTTGGATATTCCGAAACCGACTAATAACGGTTTTTTTGTTTTTTTACGCATCATTGTTAGATACGGAATTAAATCATCCGACACATCTTTTCTTGCACCGGTTATGCCTGTAACGGCAGTAACATACACAAATCCGGTTGATGATTCAGCGATTTTTTTTGCCCGAGTTTTGTCCGTCGTAAGAGAAACAAGCGGAATAAACGCGATATTATGTTTTCTTGCAAGTTTTTTTATTTCCGCAGTTTCCTCGCAAGGCAAATCAGGAATTATTACGCCGTCAACGCCTGTTTTCACTGCAGTCCTAAAAAACTTTTCCAAACCAAAATTGTAAATCGGATTTAAGTAGCCCATCAGGACAACCGGAATATCCGTTTTCTTTCTTATGTTTTTTACGATTGAAAATATTTTTTTTAGGTTTATGTTTTTCTTGAGCGCTTTTTGAGACGAGTACTGAATTGTCGGTCCGTCGGCTACCGGGTCGGAAAACGGAATGCCAAGTTCAATTATATCAGCATACTTTACAATTCCTAAAATAATTTTTTCGGTTGTTTTTATATCCGGATATCCGGCCGTTAAAAAAACTGCCAGGGCTTTTTTATTTTGTCGTTTTAATTTTTTCAGGAGATTTTCAATTTTTGTCATTTCAATTTTAGTTTTGCCACAGAGAACACGGAGTTCACAGAGTTTTTTCCTTCATCTTTTTCTTTGTATTTCTCGGTGCTCTCGGTGACCTCTGCGGCTGAATTTTCATTTTTACTTTTTACTTACTACATCTATGTCTTTGTCGCCTCTGCCTGAAAGACAAACAATAACGATTTTATTTTTTGCTTTCAATTTGGTAAGATATGCGATTGCATGCGCCGATTCCAATGCGGGAATAATTCCTTCACTCTCGGATAACAACCTAAATCCGTCCAGCGCCTCACAATCTGTAACAGAAACATACTTCGCTCTTCCTGTTCGTTTGTAAAACGAATGTTCCGGTCCAACACCGGGATAATCAAGTCCCGCCGAGACGGAATGGGTCGGTAAAATCTGTCCGTTTTTGTCCTGTAAAATAAAACTTTTTGTGCCGTGTAAAATACCGGTTCTTCCTTTTTCTAATGATGCCGAATGTTTGCCCGTTGCAAGTCCCAATCCACCGGCTTCAACACCGATAAATTTTACAGATTTATCGTTATAAAACGGATGGAAAAGTCCGATTGAATTAGAACCGCCGCCGACACACGCGACAAGATAATCCGGCAGTTTTTTTTCAACTTCAAAAACTTGCTTTTTGGATTCGCTGCCGATTACCGACTGAAAATCACGGACAATCACCGGATATGGATGCGGACCGACGCAGGAACCCAGAAGATAATATGTCGTTTTTACATTGGTCACCCAATCACGCAGCGCCTCGTTTATGGCATCTTTGAGGGTGCGGCTACCCGAGTGAACAGGTATAACATTCGCGCCCAAAAGTTTCATTCTGAAAACATTTAGCGCCTGCCTTTTTATGTCTTCATCGCCCATATAAACATCGCATTTTATTCCAAAAAGTGCGCAGACGGTTGCGACTGCAACGCCGTGTTGTCCGGCACCTGTTTCGGCAATAATTCTGGTTTTACCCATTTTTTTGGCAAGAAGAACCTGACCGAGTGCATTGTTAATTTTATGCGAGCCGGTATGACATAAATCCTCTCTTTTGAGATAAATTTTTGAGGAAAATTTTTTGGAAAGATTTTTTGCAAAATAAAGCGGAGTGGGTCTTCCGGCATAATTTTTGAGATAACCGGAGAGTTCCCGCTTGAAATTTTTATCTGATTTTACTTTTTTGTAAAAATTTTCCAGTTCAAAAATTGCCGACATCAGTGTCTCGGGAACGAACCTTCCTCCGAACCGCCCGTAATATCCGTTTTTATCAGGTAACATATTGGTTATTATATGAAAAATTGTAAAAATATGCAAATAAAAAAAGCGACTCCGATTTATCAGAGCCGCTTTTTAGATTGTAACGGCGGGATTGTCTGCCACTGAGTCATTGGCGGATCTGCATTAGGCACGACTATCCCGCTGATTGCGCGTTATCGTGTAGTCGTGGTGAACCAAGCCAACTTCGTCCCATAGTCCCCCAATAATTTTTTGCATTTTGTCAATGGAAAAATATTGGATCTGCCCCCTTTTTCCTATCGCTGTAATTTGACTTTTAATGAAGAATGGTCAGGATATTCTTTTCTTTTTCCGTTTTTTAAGGTCGCTGACAACTTTAAGACGGGCGGCGGCGATATGAATTTGCGCCTCTATTTGGGCGGTATCAACTTTTTCTTTTGCTTTTAATTTTTCTTTCGCACGCTGTTTTGAAAGTTCCGCCCTCTCAATATCAATTTCTTCCGCCGAATCCGCCGTTTCACAGAGTATTACGACATTTTTCGGATGGATTTCCGCAAAACCGCCGGACACGGCAAAAAGTTTCAGTTCATCATTTTTTTTTATTCTGATTTCCCCGGGCTCAAGCATCGCCAAATAGTCAATATGTCCGGGTAAAACACCGATTTCTCCGTTAAAAGCCGGAATTGAAATTTGCTCCACATCATCTTTATAGGCAATTTTGTCCGGTGTTATAATTTCAAGCGAAAAAGTTTTCATTATTCGGTAGGATGTCTTTTTTCCACCTCGTCTATTGTTCCCGTCATATAAAAAACACTCTCGGGCAAGGCATCATGCTTGCCTTCTATAATCTCCTTAAATCCCCTGATTGTTTCGGCTAATGTTACATATTTTCCGGGAATGCCTGTAAACTTTTCGGCGACGAAAAACGGCTGTGATAAAAATTTCTGTATTTTTCTGGCGCGGGAAACGATAATTTTGTCATCTTCCGAAAGTTCGTCCATTCCTAAAATCGCTATTATGTCCTGCAGGTCCTTGTATCTCTGTAAAATTTTCTGGACGCTTCTTGCGACGGTATAGTGTTCAACTCCTACAATTTTCGGGTTAAGTATTTTTGATGATGAGTCCAACGGATCCACCGCGGGATAGATTCCCAACTCTACAATTTGGCGGGATAACACCGTTGATGCATCCAGGTGAGAAAAAGTAGCAGCAACCCCCGGGTCAGTCAAATCATCCGCCGGCACATATACCGCCTGAACCGAAGTAATGGAACCGTCTTTTGTAGATGTAATTCTCTCTTGAAGTTGCGCCATTTCCGTCTGTAATGTCGGCTGATACCCGACGGCGGAAGGCATTCTTCCCAGAAGCGCCGAAACCTCGCAACCCGCCAAAACATATCTGAAAATGTTGTCTATGAAAAGAAGAACATCCTGTTTTTCAGTATCACGAAAATACTCCGCCTGTGCCAGCGCCGAAAGCGCAACCCGAAATCTTGCGCCAGGCGCCTCATTCATCTGTCCGAAGACAAGCACCGCTTTGTCTATAACTTTTGAGCGTTTCATTTCAAGCCACAAATCATTTCCTTCCCGGCTTCTTTCTCCCACACCTCCGAAGACGGAAACACCGCTGTGGTGAACGGCAACATTGCGTATCAATTCCATTACGATAACTGTCTTGCCCACGCCCGCGCCGCCGAAAAGTCCGATTTTTCCGCCTTTTTGATAAGGACAGAGAAGGTCAATAACTTTTATGCCCGTCTCAAAAATTTCAGGCGTGGTTTTTTGCTGAACAATCGTAGGCGGCGATGCATGAATAGTTCTGAAAGTTTCCGATTTTATAACGCCTTGATGGTCAATCGGGCTACCGAATAAGTCCATAACCCTGCCGAGACAAAGACGTCCTACCGGAATTTTTAACGGCTCGCCGGTGTCAAATACCTCCATACCCCGTGACAGACCGGATGTGTCCGTTAAAGAAGTACATCTAACGGTATTATCTCCGATGTGCGATGCAACCTCAAACATTGAGAGCGTAGATTCCATATTCGCTTCACTCACCCCCGACTGAAGTCGGGGGCTACATTTAATAGCATTATAGATTTTGGGAAGATTTTCTTTTGGAAACTCGCAATCAACAACAGGACCCAGTATCTGGACTATTTTGCCTTTATTCATATTTTTTACTCGCTCGCTCCCACTATTTCCGTAAGTTCCGTAGTTATCTGCTGCTGTCTTAATTTATTCATAACAAGCGAAAGTTCGGAAATTATTTCCGTTGAATTTTTATTGGCGTTTTCCATTGAGTTCCGCCGCGATGCAACTTCAGAAGTATATGCCTCCGTAAGAATCTTAAAAACCTCAGATTTCAGGTATCTGTTAAAAAGTTTATCAACGATAATTTTTCTGGACGGTTCATAGATGTAATCAAAACTGAACCGGGTTTCATCCCGCATCGGAGGGACTATCGGTAAAAGTTGCTTTATGACGACCGGCTGATAAAAAATGGATTTATATTCGGCATACATTATGCTGAATTTTTTAAGTTTATCCTGCGAAAATGATTTTATTATTTCATCCGCAATTAGTTCCGCTTTGACGGAAGAAAAAGTCTTAAAGATATCAAAGTATTCATGTTTGATGACGAGTCCGTTTCGCTTACAATAATCCCGCCCTTTTTTTCCGATGACGAAAATTTCCAAATCGGTTATATTTTTTGACTTCATATATTCAAAAGCAGTTTTCATAATATTGGTATTATACGCCCCGCATAGTCCTTTTTCGGATGTGATGACAAGAATTCCTTCCCTAATTGATGTTCCGCCGACTAAAAACGGATGGATGAGCGGCACCGCCGAAGTTTTTGTGAGCATATCGGATAAAAGATGCCGGATTTTGAGAGCATAAGGCCGCGAAGATATTGTTTGATGCTGCGATTTCTGAAACCTCGCAGCGGCAATCATCTGCATTGCCTTTGTCGTTTTTTGTATTGACTTTGTCGTTTTTATTTTTTTTCTGATTTCTTTCAAGGTCGCCATAATAACACAAAATTAAAGGTATAAGGTTTAAGGTAAAAAATTAAAATTAAAATTACGGCAAAATATTTTAACCTTTAACCTTCAATTTTAACCTTTAACCTGCCTTCTTTGTATTCCTTTATTACAACATCAAGTTTTGCATTTAGTTCGGCGGAAATTTCACCCCGTTGTTTTATCTCATCCAATATCTCCGGATATTTTTTTTCTATAAATTCATAGAGTTCTTTTTCAAATTTTTTAATTTCAGAAAGCGGGACATCATCAAGATACCCGGAACTTCCGGCAAAAATTATGACAACCTGTTTTTCAACCGGAAGCGGCTCATACTGGTCTTGCTTTAATATCTCAACCAACCGCTCACCGCGGATAATCTGCGATTTTGTTGAGTCGCCAAGTTCCGACGAGAATTGGGCGAATGAAGAAAGTTCATTGAACTGCGCGATATTAAGACGCAGGCGGCCGGCAACATTTTTCATCGCTTTAATCTGGGCGGTCCCACCGACTCTGGATACGGACAACCCGACATTTACAGCGGGTCTTATTCCCGAATAAAAAAGTCCGCTTTCAAGGTAAATCTGACCGTCCGTTATTGAGATAACATTGGTCGGAATATAAGCGGAAATATCGCCGGCCTGCGTTTCTATTATCGGTAATGCGGTAATCGAACCGCCGCCGTTTTCATCCGAAAGTTTGCATGCTCTCTCCAATAGACGGGAATGCAAATAAAAAACATCGCCCGGATACGCCTCCCTTCCCGGCGGGCGCCTTAATAAAAGAGAAATTTGTCTATATGCCTGGGCATGTTTTGACAGGTCGTCGTAAATAATGAGAACATCTTTTTTCTGCCACATAAAATGTTCCGCAATAGCACAACCCGAATACGGTGCTATGTATAAAAGCGGGGCGGGATCTGCCGCTGATGCCGACACAACAATCGTATATTCGTCCGCCTTATATTTTTTCAGCGTTTCAAATACGCTCGCCACCGTTGACTGTTTCTGTCCTATTGCCACATATATGCATAAGGGTCTATTTTTAACATTTCGCTGATTTATGATGGTATCAATCGCTATAGCGGTTTTGCCGGTCTGACGGTCACCGATAATAAGTTCTCTTTGCCCGCGGCCGATAGGTATCATTGAATCAATTGCCTTAATTCCCGTCTGAAGCGGAACTTCTACCGGTTGCCTTTCGGCGATACCCGGAGCAATAATTTCAATGGGTTTTTTATTTGAACATTTCGGATTTCCCTTGCCGTCCAGAACATTTCCCAGAGGATCTATAATCCGACCGAGAAGTTCGTCTCCGACGGGAACTTCAATTATTCTTTTTGTTCTTTTGGCGAGAGCGCCCTGCGATAATAGTTTTTCATCCCCGAACAAAACGCAACCGACCTCTTCATCGGTCAGATTTAACGCCATTCCCATAACACCATTCGGAAATTCTATCAACTCATTGACAAAAGCGTTTGCCAAACCGTTAACCCTTGCAATGCCGTCAACAATAGAAATTACAACTCCCGTTTCGGAAATGGAAGTATCATGCTTAAATGAAGCAATTTTTGATTTTAACACACCTGTAATTTCTTCCGGTTTCATTTTTTTATTTTGGAACCACAGATTACACAGATTTCCGCAGAAATGTCATGTTGAGCGGAGCGAAACATCTCGAGATTCTTCACTTCGTTCAGAATGACACTCGTGTCCATCGGAGCATGCCCCCGAATGACTTTATCGGGGGTTCATCTGCGGTTTCATTTTATTTTTAACCACAGATGGACACAGATGGACACAGATAAAATCAAAATTAAAATCTGCGATTATCTGCGTGTATCTGCGGTTTCATTTTAAGAACTCTCTACCTATTGATTCAAATTTTCCCTTGATTGTGCCGTCAATAACCAAATTATCCGTTTCTATTTTAATCCCGCCGAGAAGCGATTTATCAATTGATTCTTCAAATACGATATTTTTACCGGTAAATTTTCCCAATATCTTTCTAATTTCTGATAGCGATGATTTTTCAATTTTTTCAACCGAGATAACTTTTGCCTCAACGATATTCTTAAAGTCCAAAACAAGTTTGCTATATTTTTTCATTATTTCGGGTAAAATTTTCATTTCATTTTTTTTGATAAGCAGGGAAAAAAAATCATACATTATCTCCGGCATCGCAGGAAAGGTATCTTTTATAAGGTTAAACTTCGTATTTTCATCCACAAACGGATTTGAAAAAAAATCTGTTATTTCTTTGTCGTATAGGGGCTCAAGCATTTTTAGTGAACCACAAATTTTATCCGTTTCTTGCGACTCAACCGATAATTGAAAAAGTGTTTTAGCGTAATTTTTTGAATTGTTTTTTTTCATTGTTTTGAAATATCCTGTAAGAATTTTTCAATCAACTCTTTCTTAGTATTTTTGTCAATTAGTTTTTCAGTAACTTTCTCGGCAATGCTTATTGCAATAGGAACGATTTCTCTTCTTAAATCCGTCTTAACTGCCTCCCGTTCATATTCCATCTGCTTTTTTGCCGAATCAAGAATTTTTTTCGCCTCAACCTGCGATTCCAATATTATTTTCTGCCTATTTTCATCACCGAGAGCGGTTGCTTTTTGAATAAGTTCCTGCGACTTTTTGTCTATATCCTTGAGCATCTGTTCATAATCATTCTTTAGTTTTTCCGTATCCAGTTTAAGATTTTGGGCATCGGAAATATTTTTTGAAATGTCATTTTTTCTTCTATCAAGCATGGAAACAAGCGGTTTCCATGCTATTTTCCAAAGCACAAAAACACCTATTAAAAATGTCACAACCTGCGCAAGAATAATTTCAATATCTATCTCTAACATATTTTTTTAATCGCAGAGCGAGGGAAAAATTTCTGAAGAGCCTCAATTTGCGACCTATACCCAACAGGAGCAAATTGCAGAGCGACCACAAGGGAGCGTCTCAAAGAAATTTATTTCCGAGCGATTATTATTGGACAAAATACTTCGTGAACGGGTTTGCGAACAGAAGTATGATGCTTATAAAAAGCACATACAGAACCAGCGATTCAATAAATGCAAGACCGATAATCATTGAGAGTTGCAACTGCCCGCCTGCTTCCGGCTGACGAGACATACCCTCAAGCGCTTTTCTGATAGCAAATGACTGCGTTACGGCACCCGTAATCGCTACAATAACAAGTCCGAGCGCTGCAACAATAATAGATTTTGTGAAAAAATCCGCAGCACCGGGCTGTAAAACAACCGATGCTGTTCCTTCAGCAAAAACTACACCGTACAAAAACATAAGAACAAACGAACAAACGAACGTAAAAACATAAGAACGCTTTCGCATCTTCTCATCCTCCTTTTTAATGTTCAGATTTTACTGCACCGCCGACATAAATTATGCTTAAAATTAAAAATATCATCGCCTGAACAAAACCGACTAAAATTGCCAAAAGAATTATGACAGGTCTTAAAAACAACGGCATTATAAGAATTGTTTTGGAAGTCCCCGGCAACAAAAAAAATGTAATAACGAGAACTCCCAATACGCTTAATAGAGTTTCCTTCGCAAAAACATTACAAAAAAGACGCAGCGATAATGAAAACGGGCGGACAAATTGGCTAATCAGTTCAATAAAAAATATCAAAATATTTACAGGCATCATCCATAAAGGCAGACCGGGAACAATAAACTTTTTAATATAACCAAGTTTATATTTTACAATACCTTGAATATTGTAATAAATAAAAACAATCATTGCAAGTGCAATCGGGATATTCAAGTTTGCCGTCGGCGAAATCATTCCGGGAACAACGCCCAAAATATTTGAAACAAAAATAAAAAGAAAAATTCCCAAAAAAAGCGGGTAAAATCTTTTCGCTTCATCGCCAATAATGGTATCCGCTAAATTAAAGACCCATTCAAAAACTATTTCCAAAAAATTTTGAAGTCCTTTCGGGATAATTGATATTTTTCTAACAGCCGAAACGGATAAGACAAAAATTACGCTCCATACAACTAAAACCATTAAAATTGTCGTCGGTATGTGCGGTATATTATATTCTATTGCTTCTTTAACAATCTGCATCTTATCACCTCAAGACCCATGAAAATTAAAGGAACGGTAAATCCGCCCAAGAGCGCAATTACATTCGCATTGAATTTTAGCAAAATATAAAACAACGTAATGATTACCGCAAATTTGATAATTGTTCTGATGAAATATGTTTTCAGGTTGAGATTTTTTGTCGTAAAAAAAGTTGCGAAAATATTAAGACATCCCAAAACGGCGCCGCCTGCAATTCCGATTGATACCTGTTTATCCCTAAAGATGAACATTATCAAAACTGCTATAATTACCGTCTCAATTATTATTATCTTTTTGGAAATTTTTGAGCTCCATTCGGTCGCTATGGCGACCTCACCCCCGACTAAAGTCGGGGGCTACATTTTTGTTTGTCTTGTGTGTAATTTTTTATTTCTTTGAATACGGAATAAATCCCGCTTGCCATACCTATCGCCGTAAAAATTATCGTAAATACGGGATGCGTCTTAAAAATCTTATCAAGAAAGACACCGATGCCGAGCCCGACGACAATTGACAGAAGAAAAATAAATCCAAAAGATGCAGCGGAGAAAAGATTATAGATATTTTTCATCCAACATTTGTTATCTTACAAGACGGCAAAGTGCACCACGAGTAGGTCTTGAACCGCTTACAACTTTTGCTGTAGAACCGTTTTCACCGAAATAATCAACTACTTCCAACTCTCCGACTTTCTCTTCGGTTCTGCCTATAACCAGTCCGGTATCCGGACTTTTTATTTCTTTTCCCTGATTATATACAACCAGTTTTGTGCCGAGTTTCAGATTTGATTCTTTTCCGGCATCCAAATAAATATTATTTTCATCAACCTCGGCAACCCGGCAGGACCATGGGCGGGCATTGACCTGATAAACAATGTTGTCAACAAACTTTGCAATTGCTGCACGGAGCGATTCACCTTCCAGCGTTTCGTCATAACCGCCTTTGGTCCCCATTCCCAGAAATGAGCCCTTGGATGATTTTGCAACACCTTTTCCCGAATCAATATAAAGTATTTTTCCCGTCTCAACTTCAATCACTCTGATATCAACGGTGCACTCGGCGACTTGCTGTTTTGATTGCGTTAAAAGATAGTCCGAACCGCCTGTTTTTACACCAAACTGAGAGACGACACCGACAACAATTGCATCAAGTCCTAAAATTTTCCCGACCTGTGAGACGGTATTTGCATCAATCATACCTGTCGTTTGTAGTTTCTGCTCTTCCATAACCTTGTCTAATTTCGCCCGTTCAATTAAAATGAATTTTTGCGATTTGCCGAGTTCCGTCAATAAGACGTCCGATGCCGCCGTTCCAAGTCGTCTCTGTCCGTAAGCCGTTTTATTTTCAAACTCAACAACGGATATTTTTTTCTTCGGCGGAATAAAGACCTCTTTCGGTTTTTCAATAGTAACCGCCTGTTTTTTCTTTACGGTTGTTGAAGGAGCACACCCGGTAAAGAAAGGTAAAAGGTAAAAGGTAAAAGGTAAAAGGTAAAACCACTTCCCACTTCCCACTTCCTGCTTCCTGCTTCCTGCTTTCATCCCTACCTCCTCGGGAGCGTCATAATTGACAAATTAACAACCCTGTTTGATTCTTCTTTCAACGGCGACCGCAGTGCTTTATCTATTGTTTTATCTATGAGTTGCCTTGCAAACGCTCTGCCAATATCTTTTGTTTCAATCCTTTTTGTTGACGATTTCCGTTCATCTTCCCACAAAAGTTTTTCGTTCTTTGAATCAAACAACTTAAAATTCGCCTGAACGGTTCGTGCATAATAAAATCCGAGCGTTGTGTACTTAAACTCAATTACATCACCGTAAATAAGTCCGTCAACATTAAGTAATTCTGCGAGTTCCTTTGGGGTTGTCGTCGGCAACTGCCCCCCGTCGGTTATACCAATTTCCCGCAGTTTAGTATCTATTTCTTTTAATGAAATCGTGTCATAACCGACAACATTCAACCTTTTATTAAACAGATATCTTAATAAAACAGGCGCATCCAAGTCAACCGACTGATTATTAAACGGAAGCACTGCAATTTTTTCCGGCGGCGAATAATTTTCAATAAGATATTTTGCTTTTGGAACACACCCTATAAAAGCAGTAAGTAGTAAGTAGTAAGCAGTAAGCAGTAAAACCAAACTTTTAAAAACACTTCCCACTTCCCACTTCCCATTTCCTGTTTGCATCCTATCCGCCGCGGGCCATTGCAATAATGCCGGTTCTTGCCATTTCTTTTATTCCGAACGGTTTCAACATACTGATAAGTGCCTGTATTTTATCTTCATCTCCCGTCATTTCAATTATGACGGTATTTGATGCAACATCAATGATTTTTGCACGGAAAATATCAACAATCTGCAAAATCTCGGCTCTTACGGCCTTGTCGGCTCTTACCTTGAGCAAAATCAAATCCCGTTCAAGATGTGCGACATTTAGAAAATCGCTGACCTTAATTACATCAATCAATTTGTTGAGTTGTTTCTTGACCTGCTCTAAAATTGCCTCATCACCCGCGACGACAATGGTCATTCGGGAAACGGTCGGGTCATCCGTTTCACCGACGGCAAGCGAATCAATATTGTAACCGCGGGCGGCAAAAAGCGTAGAAATTCTGGTTAAGACACCCGGCTTATTTTCAACCAAAACAGAAATCGTGTGTTTCATTTTACCTCCATTTAGGGTCTGCTGAAAAATATTT
>DHFT01000037.1 GCA_002402375.1 Elusimicrobia bacterium UBA4817
GCGGAATTTTCCGTTGAAGAACCCATTGCGAACTCGTCCATATTTGTTTTGCCGATAAAAATTGCACCCTCTTTTTCAAGTTTTTCTATGACGGTGGCATTGTAAGGTGCAACATAATTTTCAAGAATTTTAGACGAACAGGTTGTTTTCTCGCCTTTGATGCAGATATTATCTTTTATGGCAATAGGAAGCCCCGCAAGAATACCCACAGGTTCATTTTTTTTGATTTTGCCGTCTATTTGAGCCGCTTTTTTAATTGATTTTTCGGCAAAAACGGAATTGAAAGCATTGATTTTGCCGTCAGCTTTTTCAATCCTTTGGAGAAAATGCTCCGCAACTTCCTTCGCGGAAATTTCCCGTTTTTTTATTTTTTCCGTAATTTCGCAGGCAGTTAAATTATGAAGTTCCATACAATTTTGACCGAGTGAAGATTGGAACATTTGTTCCACTTTGTCGTCGGTGATTTTTTCCTATAATAAACCTTCTTCGTCTGTTAATTGGAACATTTGTTCCATTTATTCCATCACTTTTTTAACCTTAAAAAACCGATTCTCTTTTTCCGGGGCATTTGAAATTATATCCTCGCTTGCATCCGATTTTTCAACTTTATCGGTACGAAAAACATTTTTTATTACAACCGCATGTGAGGTCGGCGGGACACCTTCGGTATCTAATTTATTAAGTTCATCCATATACTCTAAAATCGCATTCAGCTGCCCGGCAAATTTATTTTTTTCATCAACCGTTAACGAAAGCCGGGCAAGTTTTGCGACATATTCAACATCTTTTATTGTAATTTTCATATTTTAAGCACCCGCAGATACACACAAATTTGCGCAGATAAAAAACTACAAATCATTTTTATTCTTTTGAATTTATCTGTGTTCATCTGCGTTTATCTGTGGTTTCATTTTTTATTCAACTTTTTCCAGATTGGCGTATTTTACTAAAAGTTTTTTCCAGAACCCGGCGTCAAATTGAACAATAACTTTTAAGTCGTCAGCAGCGCCGCTTACTTCCAGAATTTTTCCCTCTCCGAATTCAGAATGTTTTATCCGCATACCTCTATAAAAATGACCTGCTTTACCGTCCACAACATTCAATTGTGAAGTTTCCCCTACGGGACTTCCTTCGGTCGCCTGCTCCGGACCAATCAGTGTTTCATCTCTGAAAATCGGGCTGCGACATTCTTTTTTAAGTCCTGCCTCTTTCACAAATCTTGAGGGAATACACCACCGCAACTGTCCGTAGACCCTTCGCTGCGAAGCGCCCGAAAGATAAAGATGTTCCTTCGCGCGGGTCATCCCGACATAACAGAGACGGCGTTCTTCCTCCAGTTCCTCCATTGAATAAGCGGAATTACCTACGGGAAAAAGTCCTTCCTCAAGCCCCGTTAAAAAAACACACGGAAATTCAAGTCCTTTGGCAAGATGAAGCGTAATTAAAGTGACGAAATCCTTTTTTTCGTCCCAGACATCCACATCGGAAACAAGAGCGATGTTTTCCAAAAATGCCGGAAGTGTTTTAATTTGCGAGTTCTGTTCAAAATCCACAATTGCCGACACCAGTTCCTGAATATTTTCAAGTCGGGAACGGGATTCAATGTCGTTTTGCGCCTCTAAAAGTTGAATGTAACCGGTTTCATCAATTACTATTTTTGCAATTTCCGAAGCGTCCATACTTTCTTTTTCTGCGAGCATTGAATCTATAAGTTTTATGAATTTTTCCGCTTTCGGAAGAGAATTATTTTGCTCCATTTCTTTTGCCGACTGATAAAACGTCAAGTTTTTCTCGTTTGCATTGCTTTCTATTGCTGAAAATGTAACTTTTCCTATGCCTCTTGCAGGCGTATTGATTATTCTTCTGAGCGAAATATTATCCGCAGGATTATTAATTAACTTCAAATAGCCGAGTATATCCTTTACTTCCGCCCGTTCGTAAAATCGCTGGCTCCCGACGACAACAAAAGGCATTCCGTAGCGGGTAAGCGTTTCTTCAAAAATCCGGGACTGCGCATTTGTCCTGTAAAAAACCGCAAAATCAGAAAGCGATTTTCCATCAGTGGAAATTTGTGACCTTATTTTTTCGGCGACAGAGCGGGCTTCTGCAAATTCATCCGCAAACTCCGAATAAATAACATCCAATCCCTGCGGCTGAGCCGTCCACAACTGTTTCGGCTTTCTGTGATGATTGAAAGAAATCAGTTTTCCCGCAGTTTCAAGTATATTTTTGGAAGAACGGTAATTCTGTTCAAGATACACGACGGTCGTTTTAGGATAATCCCTTTCAAACTCCATAATGTTTCTTACATCGGCGCCGCGCCAGGAATAAATCGCCTGGTCATCGTCGCCCACAACGCAGATATTTTTGTATTTAGCAGCCAGAAGTTTCGTCAAAACATACTGTGCGTAATTTGTATCCTGATATTCGTCAATCATAATATATCTGAACCTTTCCTGATATTTTGTAAGAACCTGAGGATTGTTTTTCAATAATTCAACGGCGTATCTCAACAGGTCGCCGAAATCAACGGCATTCGCATCTTTAAGTTTTTTCTGATAAAGTTCATAGACATCTGCGGCAACTTTTTTGAGCGGCTCGGGTGTTGTGCTTGCATGAATGCCGTAAGATTCCGCATCCAAAAGTTTGTCCTTGGCGGATGAAATCATTCCGGAAATAACGGACGGCTTGAATTTATCGGTATCATAATTCAACTCTTTCAGACACATTTCAACTATTTTTTTAGAGTCATCGTCGTCGTAAATTGTGAAATCCCTGTTAAGTCGGATATGTTCCGCTTCCATCCGCAAAAGCCGAGCGCAGAATGAATGATAGGTAGAAATCCACACGTTCAACGCGGAAGGTCCTGCAAGATTATTGATTCGCCCTCTCATCTGTGCGGCCGCTTTATTCGTAAATGTCATCGCAAGAATGTTCCATGAATTAACCCCGTTTTGGAGAAGATGCGCAATGCGGTAAGTTATAACGCGGGTTTTTCCGGAGCCGGCGCCGGCAAGAATTAGAAGCGGTCCCTCGGTGCATTTTACCGCATCCTGCTGGTTCGGATTCAAATCATCAAAAAGATTTTTCATAAAATACCGCTGAACAACACGGAACATAACGCGGAACTGAATCGGAACTATTCTGCGTCTGTTCTGCGTTTTAGTTCCGCGTCTGTTTCGCGTTCTTTCAATCTTCCAGAACTATTTTTTTAAGTTTTACGGCATCGGACATTTTCAGTTTTGAAAATTTAACCCCGTACCGATAGATACCGTCTTTTTCTTCGGTGCGAATAATTTCACACATCACTTCCATCGGTATATTCAGCCGCATAAAAAACGGCTTTTTTTCGTCAAGTTTAAAATTGGTTTCAAACGCTATCCCGGAATTTGATAAATCAAAAACACAACCCTTTCCGTTTAATTCAAGTGTCTCGCCGCTGTAAATATCCGCCACAATCGTCGTCGGCAGCCGCCGGTGCCTTCTTTTTTCCTTTGACATATTTTACAACCTCCTATCTCATGAGCGAGCAAGAAATTTGTAAGGAACCTTGAGGAGCGACTATTCTTTCCAAGAGCGACGAACAGAGCGAAATCCGACAGGGCGGTCGGATGAGTGACCAAAGGGAATCCCTTTAGGGACTTTTCCGACAAATTTACTTGCGAGTGAATCTTACCAGAGCATCCCCAATAATTCAAAAACCTCTGTTTCCTCTTCTTTGCCCTTGAATTTCATTTTTCCCAGCGGCTCAACTTTACAAAAATTTCTTATTTTTTTCGCAGTGCTTTCTGACGCATAAATTTTGTTCCTGGCGATTGACTGCAAACGGGCGGCGGTATTGACGGTGTCGCCTATAAGAGTGTATTCCATCTTTTTTTCCGAACCGATAATTCCCGCCACAACGGGACCCGTGTTAAGTCCTATTCCGATGGAACTGAAAATCTCAAGACCCTTTTTTTCACGCTCAATGTTATACTTCTGAAGCGCCGAAAGCATTTCCAACGCACACCTCGCTGCTTTTAATTCGTGGTTCGTCTGGTTAAACGGTGCGTTCCAGAAAACTAATATCGCATCGCCCATAAATTTGTCTATCACACCGTCGCATTTAACGATTATCGCCGTCATCATTTTAAGATAATCGTTGAGCATACTGACGACTTCCGCCGGCGGAATTTTCTCGGCGTATTTCGTGAACTCTCTTATGTCCGAAAACAAAACTGTGACCTCCCTTTTCTCGCCGGAAAGCGCCGGTTTGTCTTTTCTGTCCATAAGAACTTTTAAGATATCCTTGGAAATATAGCCGCGCATCATGTTGCGAATAAATTCTTTGTCCTTGTTTTCATCTTCCCGCCGCTGAAAAATCCGCTCTAACTTCGCTTTTAATTCCTGCTGGTCCAACGGCTTGGTGAGAAAATCGTCGGCGCCGAGAGACAGTCCTTTGGATTTTATTTCGCTGTCAATTTTACTGCCCGTGTAAAGAATAACGGGAACGGAGTGCGACTTCGGATGGGCGCGAATGCGTCTTAAAACCTCATAACCGGTCGTCTGTCTCAATATCAGGTCAACAAAAATAAGGTCGGGAGCAATCTTTTCAATGTCATCAAACAATTCGTCAACAGATGTAGAACCGTTTACGCTGTAACCGTAACAGGACAGCAAAACCTCCATATATGAAATAACCGACCAGTCATCATCAATTACATAAATCTTTTTCTTCATTTTTAGAATTTGACAACAAAACTTCCCTTGGGTCTGTTGGGGTCTTTTTTCGCTTTTGATTTCAACTCCGTCATTCTTTCAACCATCTGAGATAACGGCGGGAACGGATTATTTACATTAGTAAGAACTCCGATTGAAACGGTCATAAGCGGAAAATTTTTTAGTTTATCCTCTCTGTCGCGGGAGGTAATATATCCCTTTTTCACATCTTCTTCGTCATAATACTGGAAAACTAATTTGTCAAATCTTTTCGTAGCGTGTTCGCAAACGGCGTCTATCTTGTCAACAGTAGTGACAAAAATAAAATCATCGCCGCCGATGTGTCCAACAAAATCATCGGGATTTCCGGCTTCCTCTATCGCTTTTTTTACAACATCGGCAGTGAACAAAATTGCGTCGTCCCCTTTTTTGAAACCGTATAAATCATTATACGCTTTGAAATTATCAATATCCAGATAACAAAAAGCAAAAAATCCTTTTCTGTTAAGACGGCTTTTGAACTCCTTCTCAATAAAAAGATTGCCCGGAAGTTTTGTCAAAGGGTTGTAGCCCATATCCTCCGTGCGTCTTTTGAACAACCGGTCCAGACGTGCTTTTAATTCCTGAGTATTAAACGGTTTTGACAGAAAGTCGTCGGCGCCGAGTTCAATCCCTTTTGCTTTTTCCTCGGGACCTATACGGCTTGCGGTGTATAAAATAACCGGTATTGCAGATGTTCGCGGGTTGGAACGAATGCGGCGGCAGACCTCATAACCGGACATTTTCGGCATCATCAAATCAAGAAAAATCAAATCCGGCAAAGATGCCTCTATTTTTTTTAATCCTTCCTCGCCCGAAGAAGCACCTTCCATTGAATATCCGTAAATCGCCAGCAAAAATTCAAGATAACTGACAACCGACTGGTCGTCGTCTATAACCAAAATCTTTTTTTTATCCATAAAAATAATCGGAAATTATAGATTCTACATCATTTTTCATGATAATATATGATGTTATGTTTCCAACCCATTTTTCTACATCTTTTTTAGAGGAACAATTTTCCAAACTTTCAAATTTGAGCCCGCATAAACTTTTCAATGTTTGATCTTCCCCTGTTTAGTGGACACTTTATTTAGTTAAAAAGAACCGCTGTTCGAATTCAAAGGGACTCGTATAACCCAGAGACGAATGCATCCTTTTTCGGTTATAATACACCTCAATGTATTCGAATATCTCGCGCTTCGCTTCTTCTTTCGTCATAAATCTGCACTGGTTCACTTTTTCCGCCTTCAGCGTATGTGCGAAACTTTCTCCGACGGCGTTGTTCCAGCAGTCGCCCTTGCGGCTCATGCTCGGCGTTATCTTATATCGCTTCAGCAAATCCTGATATTCTCCGCCGGCATATTGACTGCCTCTATCGGAATGATGTATCAGCCCTTCCTGCGTCACCATCTTTACGGCTGATATCTTGAACTCCCTATCAAACCGCTGCTTCACTGCCTTCCCGCCAGCACGACTGCTCCCTTGACCTTCCATTGGACACCCCTATTTTTTTGGTCAGTGGTTATATTATACCACCAACTCTTCTAAGTGTCCACTTTTTCGGGGGAAGATCAGGTCTTTATAATTTACTGGAAAAAAATTGGACCTGGCCCCTTTTTCTGTCCCCTTTTTCTGCATCATCTCTAAAAAAAAACGACCAGAATCTTACCTTCAATTTGTAATTTTAACATTGTCAATCTCCTCGTTTAGTTTATACAAAAATTTAGCGTTTTGTTAAGCATTTTTTTGATTTATAAACTTTTCAGTTTTTCTATAATTTTAGTCGTGGAGCGGTCTTGGACAAACGCGATTCGGACAACCTTTTTTGCGAGGTCGCTGCCGATGATTTTTCCGTTTTTCCAGTCGGCGCCTTTTACTAAAATATCCGGCATTATTTTTTTGATAAGTTCGTAAGGGTTGGGTTGCGAAAATTTCACTATGAAATCTACTGAAGACATTGCGGCAAGAACTTCCGCTCGTTCATTTTCAGAAATTATTGGACGGTATTTGCCTTTTATTTTTTTTACGGATGCGTCGGAATTTAATCCGACTATTAAAATATCCCCGAATGATTTCGCTTTTTCAAGAAGCCGGACATGTCCTATATGTAAAATATCAAAACATCCGTTAGTAAAAACTATTTTTTTGCCGGATTTTTTTAGTTTTTTGACGATTTTTGTGATTTGATTTTGGGCAACGATTTTATTATTCATCATGAGCGAGGCAGAAATTTTATTCAGACCCTTTCATGCCGAAGGCAGATCCGCCTTCGGCGGAGAGGAGCGGCTTCGCTTTCAGGAGCGACGAACAGAGCGAGGGCAACAGGGCGGTTGCCCGAGCGTGTCTGAAAAAATTTACTGCCGAGCGAATTCATCTTCAACCAGTTTGCAAATAATATGCCCGACGGTAATATGCACTTCCTGTATCCGGGCAGTATTTTTTGACGGAACTATCAGCGGAATATCGCACAACTTTTTCAGTTTGCCGCCGACGCAGCCTAAAAATCCGACGACAGTTGCACCCTGCTTTTTTGATTGCTTCGCACCTTCAATAACATTTTTTGAATTTCCGCTGGTGGAAATGGCAATTACAACATCACCTTTTTTAACTGTTGACTCTACCTGCCGTGAAAAAATTTTATCAAAACTGTAATCGTTGGCAATCGCGGTAATTGCAGATGTGTTTGTCGTAATCGCAACCGCATTAAGTGATTTTCTCTCTTTTTCAAAACGGCTTATAAATTCCGTCGCTATATGCTGGGCATCGGCAGCAGAACCGCCGTTTCCGAAAATAACAACTTTTCCGCCAGCGCGGTAACATTTTATTATTGCCAGTGTAATTTTTTCAATAGTACCGGAAAGTGATTTTGATTTTTCTTTTACAGTAATGCTATCGTCAATAATTTGTAAAATTTTCTGTTTCATTTTTTTACTCTTTTTACGCGGAGCGAAGCAAGAAATTTCTGCAGGTTTTGAATTTGCGACCTATACCCTGCAGGAGCAAATTCTTTGAGCGACTACAAAGGAGCGACCAAAGAAATTTGCTTGCGAGCGACCTTTCATTTTTCTCCGTAAAGCCGTTTCTGTATGAAATTGGTGTAAATCTCTCCTTTCTTAAAATAGTCATTCGCCAAAGTCGTTTTGTGAAAAGGAATGGTTGTTTTAATTCCGGTAATTTCAAACTCCGAAAGTGCGCGTTGCATTCTCGCGATTGCTTTTTCTCTTTTCGTGTCTATAACCAATAATTTTGCGAGCAAACTGTCATACGCAGACGGCACAGTATAACCGGGATAAATATGGGTATCCAGCCGAACGCCGGGACCGCCGGGGAAAATTACCGACTCAATTTTGCCGGGACTCGGGATAAAGTCCTTTTCCGAATCCTCCGCATTAATTCTGCATTCTATAACATGCCCTTTAATTACCACATCATCATAATTATAGCCCAACGGTTCGCCGCCGGCCAACCGAATCTGCTCTTTAACGAGGTCAACTCCCGAAACCATTTCCGTTACAGGATGCTCAACCTGGATGCGGGTGTTCATTTCCATAAAATAAAAATTTTCTTTTTTATCAACTAAAAACTCAATCGTGCCGGCTGTAAAATAATCAACGGCTTTCGCGGCAAGCCGAGCATAATGTCCCATCTTTTTTCTCAATTTCGGCGAAATGTTAGACGGCGATTCCTCAATCAGTTTCTGATGGCGTCTTTGAATTGAACAGTCCCTTTCCGGATAAGAAACCACATTCCCTTTTATGTCACCGAGAATCTGAAACTCAATGTGCTTCGGTTCTTCAAGATATTTTTCAAGATAGACATCCCCGTTTCCGAACGCCGCTTTCGCTTCCGTCTGTGCAGTAATGATTGCGTTTTTAAGTGCGTCCTCAGACGGGACAATACGCATCCCTTTACCGCCGCCGCCGGCAGATGCTTTTACAATTAAAGGATACCCTATTTTTTTTGCAATCTTAAAAAGTTTCGGGGTTTCGGCGGTAATACATTCTTCCGTGCCGGGAATAGTCGGAATTCCGGCTTTTCTCATCGTTTTCTTCGCCGTTGATTTATCTCCCATCTGCTGAATTGTGGTCTTGTGGGGACCTATAAATTTTATATTACACGACTCGCATACATCGGCAAAATATGTGTTTTCCGATAAGAAACCGTAGCCGGGATGAATAGCGTCAGCGCCTGTTATTTCCGCGGCGGAAATTATATTTGCAATGTTCAGATAACTTTCCGATGACTGTGCGGGTCCTATACAAACCGATTCGTCGGCAAATTTTACATGAAGACATTCTGCGTCAATATCGGAATGCACGGCGACAGTTCTTATCCCCATCTCCCGACAGGCACGGATAATCCTTACCGCTATTTCGCCTCTATTCGCTATTAAAATTTTATTAAACATTTTTATTTCTTTTTATCCGTGTCATCTGCGACTTTCATCTGTGTAATCTGTGGTTCCACTTCAAAAAGCGGCTGGCCGTATTCAACGGGATGATTATCGGCTACCAACACCTTTACAATTTTTCCGGCGACTTGTGAAGTTACTTCTTTCATAACCCTCATCGCTTCAACTATACCGACCTTCTGGCCGATTGTGACAAAATCGCCTTCTTCAACAAGCGGTTTGCTGCCGGGTGATGATGAACACAAAAATGTTCCGACCATTGTTGATTTAATCTGATGTGAATATGATAAAGTTTTGGGGATTGATTCTTTGGCACGCCGGCTGGGTTCTTCCGGAATAATTTTATCTGACGACTCGCCTGAAAAAGGAGAAATATCTTTTCTTCTGAAACCGGATTTTTCGCCGCCTTTTTCAAACCAGATTTCTTCTATATCGGTCTCCTTTATAACGTCAAGAATTGATTTTATTTTTTCTATATCCATATTTTTCACCCGATTGAAATCGGGTGCTACATTATGGTGTGAATTTGCTTCAATATCAACCCGACTGAAGTCGGGTTATTTTGCAAATTCATTTGGAAACCCGTTCCACATATTCGCCGGTGCGCGTGTCAATTTTTACAACATCGCCCTCTTTAATAAAAAGCGGCACCGGGACATCAATTCCGGTTTCAAGTGTAGCGGGTTTTGAGCCGCCGGTAACCGTATCACCCCTGTATCCCGGAGCGGTTGAGACAACTTTTAATTCCACATTCAACGGCAAATCCATCGTTATAAATTTATCGTCAATGTAAATCGCTTCAACCTCCGCATCCGGTTTTAAGAATTTTACGATATCGCCGAGTTTTTCCTTCTGCATCGCTATCTGCTCATAATTTTCCATATCCATAAAAGTATAATCATCGCCCGAAGAATACAGAAATTGTTTTTTCTTTCTGGATACTGAAACCTCTTCAAACTTTGTGCCCGACTTAAAAGTTGTCTCGGTAATCGCACCTGTCTCAAGATTTTTCAGTTTCGCACGCATTATAGCCCCGCCTTTTCCCGGCTTGTGATGCTGAAACCATACAACAATGCACGGTGCACCGTCCACCTTAATAGTTAGTCCGTTTTTGAAATCAGAGGTTGAAATCATTTTAGTTCCTTTATATCAAGTTCGGTTTTTGATTGTTCTTTTGACTGATTTTTTAATAATTTTAAAGCATTTTTTACTTCTCTATCGTCGGGGCTACTTTTCAATACTTTTTCCCATATTTCGTTAGCTTTTTCCGGGAAATTATTCATATAATAAATAGACCCTATTCTTTTCATCGCAACTGTATTATTAGAATCAAGTGATAAAATTTCCTTGCAAACTTTTAGTGATTTACTATATTCTTTCTTGTTAAATAACTCGCTGCTTTCTATAAGTTTTTCAGTAATTAATTCTTCCTTTTTATCTCTCGGTAATTCTTTTTTACAAGATATAATACAAACAATAGAAAAAATTATTAAAATACTCAAAACCATTGACACTTTTTTCATAAATCTCCCAAACTAATCATCATCTATAAACCTCTTTTCTGTGTCCAACATCACTAATTTCTACAATTTTATTTTTGTCATTTATGGTATAGATGATTCTATAATTCCCAACACGAATACGATAACCATCACTGCTACCGTGTAATTTTTGACTCCCAACTGGTCTGGCATTTTTTTCCAAATTTACAATGGCATTTGATACTCTTTGATGAATTTTAGATAAAAGTTTATCAATTTCTTTTTCGGCTGATTTCTTAATCTTGATAGTATAATTCACTTGCTCTCTCTTTTTCTACGCTCTGCCAGATATTCCCTGAATGGCCGAGATGGCTCACTTCTTCTCGCTTCAATTATAGCAATATCAATTAAATCCTCACGGTACCTTTTATTTTTCACAAGTTCTCCTAAAAAACTTTCCTTTTCCTGATATGGCAGTGACTTAAATGCCTGCATAAAAACTCTTACTATCGCTTGTGTTTGTGACATAATTTTGTCCTCCAGATTTTATTTCGTTAAAACCTCGCAACCGCTTTTTGTTACCAAAACCGTATCCTCTATGCGAACACCGAATTTATTCGGAATATAAATTCCCGGCTCAACCGTTACAACCATTCCTGTTTTTAATACCGTTTCGGATTTTGCAGAAACTGACGGCTCTTCGTGAATATCAATCCCGACGCCGTGACCTGTACCGTGAATAAAAAAATTTTTATAACCGTTTTTTGCTATAAAATCTCGCGCCGCAAAATCAATTTTTTCGCATTTAACTCCGTCTTTGGCAGTATCAATCGCTTTTTGCTGCGCGCTTTTTACGATTTCAAATATCTTTTTTTTCTTACTGCTTATTTTACCTAAAAAAAAGGTTCTTGTCAAGTCAGAACAATAACCGTCATAAACGCAACCTAAATCAATAAGAACAACATCGTTTTTCTGAAATTTTCTATTTGTCGGTTTATGGTGTGGGTCAGCGGAATTTTTACCGGATGCGACGATAATGTCAAATGCAGATTTTTCAGCGCCGTTTTTTCTTAAAAAATATTCCAGTTCGTCCGCAAGTTCTTTTTCCGTTATTCCCGCTTTAAGTTTTTTTCCGGCGTATTCAATTGCTTTTTGTGAAATTTTACAGGCAGTTTTTATTTTTGAGATTTCCGTTTCGTTTTTTACCGCCCTCAAATCCTCTGCAAAACCGGAACAATCCCTGAAAATTTTAATTTTTTTTCTGAGTTTTTTAAACCGGCAGTATTGAATGGTATCCTCAAACCCGATTTTTTTATTCTTATACCGGTCAAAAAAATCTTCTTTGGCAATTTCAACGGAACAGTTAGCATTTTCTTTTGCTGACTGATATATAAGCTCCGGAACGACAAGTGTTGCATTTTTTCGTGTAATAAAAATGAACGAATTTTCCGCCCCAAATCCAGTCAGATAAAAAATGTTTGACGGATTAAACGAAATAAACCCATCAAGTTTTTTGGAAACAATTTTTTCTTGCAGATTTTTTGTTTTCAAATTCATCTATTTGTAATCTCTATTGCGGCGAGTAAGCCCAAAAGATAGGAATTAACTCCGAAGCCGGAAATTTGTCCCGTTGCGGCGGCGGCAACTAATGACTTATGCCTGAATTCCTCCCGACGGTAAATGTTGGAAAGGTGAACTTCCACAACCGGAATATCTATTGATGCGACAGCATCCCGGATGGCAACAGATGTGTGAGTATAAGCAGCAGGATTAATTACAATAGCATCATACTTTTTAGGAGAACTTCCTATTGCATCCACAATTTCGCCTTCATGATTTGATTGTAAAAAATCAACGGCGACTTTTTTTTCTTTCGCAAGTTTTTTGATTTTTTTGTTTATATCGTCCAATGAAAATTTTCCGTAAATATCCGGCTCTCTTTTGCCGAGCAAATTTAAGTTCGGACCATGAATAACAAGAATTTTTGTCATAATTCCCCCATTTTTTAGACGGTAATGTATAACAAATGTTATACAACATTCGCTATATGCTTTCTTTCTGCCCTTCTAAAACTTTTCTTATAATATCTTCCGGCACATCGTCTTTTATAACGGTTCTGCCGGGCCGACCGTTAGGCAGCACGAACCGAACTTTTCCGTCCTGCACTTTTTTGTCAAAAACAAGTTGCTCAATTATTTTATCAACATCTATACTATGCTTTATAGGAAGTCCTGCGCGAATTAAAATCTTTTCAATACGTCTTACCCACATTTTATCAAGTAACTCCAATTCAAGAGCAATCTTTGCAGCACAAACCATCCCGATTGATACCGCTTCGCCATGCAGATAAACTCTGTAGTTTGTTGCCGATTCAATCGCATGACCGATAGTATGTCCGAAATTCAGAATAGCGCGAAGACCCTGTTCTTTTTCGTCAAGTTCCACCACCCATTTTTTTAATTGACAGGCGCGCCAAACTGTATATTCAACCCGCTCTAAATGTAATGATTTTATTTTCATCAAGTCCCTTTCCAGCACGGTGAAATATTTTTTATCCCGGATGACCCCATATTTTATTGCCTCGGCAAGCCCGGCATTGAACTCCCTTTCCGGAAGTGTTTTAAGCGTTGAAATATCCGTATAGACCATTGACGGCTGATAAAATGCGCCTATCATATTTTTTGATTTCGGATGATTTACGCCGACCTTTCCGCCGACGGAAGAATCCACCTGAGACAAGAGTGTAGTCGGCACCTGAACAAACGGAATGCCGCGCATAAAAGTTGCAGCGACAAACCCTGCGATATCTCCGACAACGCCGCCGCCTAAGGCAACTATCAACGAATTTCTTTCAAGTTTATTGTCCATGCAAATTTGATACAAATTGTTAACGGTTTCAAGCGTCTTATATTTTTCTCCGTCAGGAATTCTTGTAATTGATGTTTCAAAACCGGAATTTTTCAAACTCTCCGTTACCATATCGCCGTAAAGTTTGCCGACGGTGGTATTTGTTATAACAAGCACTTTGCCCGAAAAGTTTTTTTCTTTCAAAGCATCGCCTATATGCGTCAGTGAAACGCCGATGTGAATCGGATAAGTTCTGTCGCCTAATTTAACTTCAACAATTTTCATAAAAACTCACAATCTACACAGTCGCCAAATCCTACTTTGCATATTACCTATCCATTCTAACTTCTTGATTATTTTTTTTGCTGCTTCTACAGAAGTTGTTTCTGTAGTATCAAATGAAAAATCGCATTTTTTATAATACGGTTTTCTTTCCGCAAGAAGTTTTTCTATCTCTGCTTTTTTGTCTTTGACATTAAGAAGCGGCCGGCCGAAACTTTTTGACACACGACACAAAATCTTTTCTACCGATGTTGTTAGGTTAATGATTTTCCCGTTTTTTTTCAATGCTTTAATGTTCTCCTGCCTCAAAACAATACCGCCGCCGGTGGCAATAACATAATTGTCATAACTGCCAACCTCTTTTGCAATTTGTGATTCAACATCACGGAAATATTTTTCGCCTTTTTTTGCAAAAATTTCCGGAATTTTCATTTCCGATTTTTCTTCTATTAAATCGTCGGTATCAACAAACTCCATTTCCAAAAGGCGGGCAAGTTCTTTTCCCACTTCTGATTTCCCCGTCGCCATAAAACCGGTAAGCACTATATTCATTTTCTGCAATTTTATAAAATTTTTCTTGAATTGTCAACGGATTTTATGTATAATGCTCTGAAATTAAAGAAAAAATCGGTTTGGATTATTGAGCATAATTGAGAACCGTTGTATAATGTTTTATAAGTATTTATACACAACTACTTGAAATTAAGAGCCACCCGTGATAGAGTATTATTTACCCAAACAAAACTCTAAACAGGAGGTGGCTCTATGCCAAGTATATCAAAAGTTGAGCAGTTTCGTCAAGTAAAGTCGGACATTCAAAAGAACAAAGACAACTTGCTTGTCGGTCTTGATGCAAGCAAAAAATCGTCCCCAATTAGTCCCTTAACTTAAGGATGAAAAAATGGAAAATTCATTATTATTCGCATTTTCATTAACTTTGTTTGCTGGTTTATCTACAGGAATCGGTAGTTTTATTGGATTACTCTCAAAAAAATTTAATCCAAAGATTTTAACAATCTCTTTGGGATTTTCAGCAGGAGTTATGATTTATGTTTCTATGATTGAAATATTCGTTAAAGCGCGAGATTCTCTTAGTATGTCACTCGGTGAAAAAAATGGTTATATGTTAACAGTCGTTTCTTTTTTTATAGGTATATTTGTTATCGCCTTAATTGATAGATTAATACCATCATATGAAAATCCCCATGAATTAAATGTTGCTAAAAAAATTGCTCAATCATCAGAACATGATAAAGCGAAGTTATTAAGAATGGGCGTTTTTTCCGCATTAGCTATTGGAATTCATAATTTCCCTGAAGGTTTGGCAACTTTTATGAGTGGATTAACGAATCCTACATTGGGGATAAGTATAGCACTTGCGATTGCAATACATAACATTCCTGAAGGTTTAGCTGTATCTGCACCAATATACTTTGCGACGAAAAGTAGAAAAAAAGCATTTGTATTATCATTTCTTTCAGGATTAGCTGAACCTGTTGGAGCTCTTATCGGTTACTTTATTTTACGCTCAATTTTTACAGAAACAACATTTGGAGTTGTTTTTGCGGCAGTGGCAGGTATAATGGTATATATCTCACTTGATGAATTGCTTCCAACTGCAGAAGAGTATGGAGAGCATCATTTAGCAATTGGCGGACTAATTTCAGGAATGATAATTATGGCAATAAGTTTATTATTGTTTGTTTAGGTTCTGACATAAAATTATTAAATGTGCTTATTATGTCGTGTACTTAATAAAATAGCAGCCGTGCCTTAGCTGGTTGATAATTCATTGCCCAACTCCAGCCGATAACAACAAGTAAGGGGTTTAGCGGAGTACCGCTTCTCCCAAAGTTTTTGAGTACCAAAACCTTCCCTTACTGGTGGGACGTTATCTGCCATTGGAGTAAACAGCATAAGATACTAAAGGATAGATATTGTATTATGAAGAGTTTATTTTTACTATTGATATTTGCATTTTCCAGTTTCTTTTTTCCCGTTTCATGCAGGGCAGGAACTGATGTGGTTATTTCTGAAAAAGAAATATCATGTAGAATTATTCCTATTGTTGACAGAGAATATTTCCCTGCCGCTAAAAAATTAATTCAAGAAGCTGAGAAATCTGTTTCTATTAGTATGTTTGTAGTTAAAAGCGGAATAAAAGTAGATACCTTAATTAAAGAACTGAAAAATGCAGCCGATCGAGGCGTAGAAATAAGAATATTACTTGAAGATAACATAGAATCAAATCAATCTGTAATTTATTCTCTAAATGGTATAAGGAATATTAAGATAAAATTTGATTCCCCTAAAAAGACAACCCATAATAAAATAATTATTGTTGATGAAAATACTATTTTAATTGGCTCCTCAAACTGGACAGAGTCATCATTGGGTTATGCCAATGAAGCAAATGTAATTATTAATGACAGAGAAATCGCCCAATATTTTCAGGAATATTTAGACTATTTATGGAATGATTCTTCAAAGGCTCTCTCTCCATTTAAGAATTTTAGGGGCGAGATAATACCTATTATTGACAGGCAATATTTTGACACCGTCAACGAAATGATGAGAAAAGCTACTAAAAGAATATTCGTAATGGTATATGGATTTAAATTAACAGGGCGCAGAGATAGTAAAGGTGATGTTTTAGCAGATGAAATTGTAAAGGCAAAGAAACGGGGAGTTAAAACAAAGGTTCTATTAGAAAAAAGTGATTTCAATGAACAATTGAATAATATGAATGGCGAGACAATAAAATATTTTAAAGAAAGTGGAGTTGAAGCACGGTTCGATAATGAAGAGACCATTACGCATTCAAAGGTTGTTGTTATTGACGATGCGGTTATTATAGGTGCGACAAACTGGTCTTATGGTGGGCTTGAACTTTGGCATAATACTGATATTCTAATAAGGGAAAAGGGAATTATTGAGTTTTTTGTGAATTATTTCGAGGAAAAATTTAGCAACGGCGGATAACAGAGTGTATCCGGCTTCGTGCCTTCGGCACTCCGCCCAAATTCCCCTTCGGGGAACTTCTTTTATCCGCAAAACGTTGTGTACAAATTTATTTAGGAAAGGAATTATTTAGTGATTTATGATTAAAGCATTTTTGACTGATTTGGACAATACGCTGGTTGATTTTATGAGGATGAAACGGGCGGCGGTGGAGATGGCAATCAACTATATGTTAAATGTCGGATTGGATGTCCCGTTTCAAGAAATGTATGATGAAATTTTTAAGGTTTATTGGGCGACCCACATTGAAAGCCAGTCGGCAATAGAACAGTCGCTAATAAACAAAACGGGTAAAGTTGACAAAAAAATTTTGTCCGCGGGAATTATCGGATACCAGCGCGGGCGGGATATGGCAACTTACACTTATCCGCATGTTGAAACAACCGTCAGAGACATTCTGCGTCTGGGACTTAAAATAGGCGTAATTTCCGACGCACCGGCTGAGCAGGCATATAACCGTCTGGCACGGCTTCACCTTACGCCGTGGCTGGATATAGTGGTAACTTTTGACGATACGGGTGAGAGAAAACCGTCAACGAAACCGTTCCTTTTTGCACTTGAAAAATTAAATTTGAAACCACAGGAAGTTGTCTATTGCGGCGACTGGCCGGAAAGAGATATTCCGGGAGCGAAATCAATAGGAATGGTCACCGTCTTTGCAAGGTGGGGCGAGCACTCGGATGCGCCGCCGACGGGCGCTGACTACGATTTGAAAGACATTTCGGAAATAGTTGATGTTATAAAAAAACTGAACGGAGAAAAATAAAAAGAGGCGATAAAAAACAACGCCCCTTTTTATTCAAAAATAAGCGAACCTATCTTACATAAACCGTGCCGGTCCACTTGACCCCGCCCGATTCAGCTACAATATCCGCCGAACCTTCTTTAATGCCTTTCACGGTAACCTGAGCGCCGACGGCCGGCATTATCTCAACGACATCCGCCGGTGTAGCACTCCAGACCGGACTGCCTACGGATACTGAATTATTTTCTGCATCCATGCCTTTAGCAGTAAAAATCTTACTGCCACCAACTGAAATTTCCTCTCCCATCGCGGAACGCATAGTATCACCGATATGAACGACTACTTTGGCCAGCGGTTTGGGACCCGGAAGTTTCGCTTTTACAGTAGCACAACCTGCAAAAAGAAAAGCAACTCCTACTAATAACAGCACTAATTTCTTCATTTCTTCATCACCCCCTTGTCCCAATGGACTAAAAAATAAAAAAGCAGCCGTTAAGGTCTACTATCGGAAAAAACATGCAGCAGAAACGGTAAGTTGAGTACGGAATAGTATCGGAACACAACATAATTTTTATTACAGGAAATATTGTACTAAAATTAAATATTTTGTCAAGCATTAATCTTCAACTTCTTCTTCGGTAAGTCCTTCGTAAAACTTCAGGAAATCCCTCTTTGCTTTTTCATCGCTGTTCTTTTCCAGCAACTTCATGGCAACGTCGGGATGACGGTTCAGAACACCGGTGAGCATATACGGTATGGAATAACCCCATGTAATTTCTTTGCTTAACGGTAAAATATCACGGCTTATAACTTCCAACAACGGACGAATGTTAAACTTCGGATTTTTCAGAAAACTTATAAGAAGTTCAAGCGGACAGTTGCCGGCAGCGCGACCGAGTCCGTAAAGCGTGCCGTCAATATAATTCGCGCCGCGGATAATACCGGCAATCGTATTCGCGAAACCTAATTGCTGGTGGTTGTGACAGTGAACCCCGACTTCCTTATTTTTCAGATATTTCTTATATTTGTCCACGAAGAAATCAATATCCTCGCTGTAAAGCGCTCCGAAACTGTCAACGATATAACACGCACTAATTTTTGTTTCCTCTTCTATCTGCTGTAACGCCTCGTCAAGTTCCCGTTCAAGAGCGACCGAAATTGACATTACATTTATCGTCGCTTCATATCCTTTTTCCGTCGCATTATTTGCAAGTTTGATTGCTTTATCTATATCCTTGACATATGTTGCGACCCGAATTACATCAACAACACTTTTTTCTTTCGGCAGAATATCCTCGGCAACCGCCTTGTGGGCATCCTGCATAATCGCTATTTTCGTTTTGTCGGATTTTATACCGTCCACAATTTTTTTCAAGTTTTCTTCGTCGCAAAAACGCCACGGGCCATATTCATCAACGGAAAACATCTGCTTGCTGTTTCTATAACCGAGTTCAACGATGTCTATGCCGGCCGCACAAACGGCTTTATAAACATTTCTGACGGTCTCAAACGAGAATTTTGACTTGTTCATCAACCCGCCGTCGCGAATAGTGCAATCAACTACTTTTATTTGCGGTCTATACATTTTTTATCTCCTCTAAATAATTGTAACCGCAGATACACGCAGATTTTCGCAGATACTTTTTATTGCTTTTCATCTGTGTTCATCTGTGGTTTCATTTCATCTCCATTTCACGGGTGAACCTGATTTTTGAATCTACCCTGATATTTCGCTTTGCCGGAAGTTTCCTGAATTACCAACTGACAAATTTTTGTCCCCGGATAAACCGCAAGCGGAATGGGTCCCATATTCGTAATTTCAAGCACCTGCTTATTGTTGATTCCCGGCTGTATCAAACCGGCGGTCACGTGCACCATCAGCCCCAGCCGCGCATACCGGGAACGACCCTCAAGCCATGCACAGAGATTTTCGCCCAATCTTATCCTTTCCCTTGTAATCCCGTGGACTACATCGCCGGCGCGAATTACAAAATAACTTTTTACTTTAACAAGTTTTGTGATTTTTTCATAATCGCTTTCTTCGTTAACATGGTACACTCCGCGGAATTTTTTGAACACTCTGATTTCGTCGCCCAAATACAAATCAATTGATGCGGGACCAACCTGTGCCTGTGAAAACGGCTCAACCTCAATGTTGCCGCTTTTAATCTCTTTCAAAATTTCATCTCTCGTTAAAATTCCCATTTGACCTCCGATTTCAGAAAATTATATCAAAAAAAACTTGACAAATCAAGAAAAATTTTGTTAAATAGCAAAAATTTAGAAAAGGAGGTTTTTCATTATGAAAAAAGCACCGCCGGAAAAAGTGTCTCAGGAACAGGTTGTTTTTAAGGTAGAGGAACTGGAACCGCTTTTGTCACCGGACCCGATGATTGTCCCACCGTTTGAACCAGCAGCAATAAAAGTTAAGACGGGCGAGACGATGTTAATAAGACCGATGAAAAAAGAAGAAGCGCCCTTGCTTTTAAATTATCTGAAAAAAATTATGGAAGTTGACCATGATTTTTACGATATAGTCGGCGTACGAGTTTATGCCGAAATTCTCGGTTGGGTAAGAAACCGCCTAAAAGACCCGTATCAGATGGTCGGACTTATTGACGGTCACTTGGTCGGCTTTTGCAACGGACGGCTTATGAACGAGGACATAAGCATTTCGCTTCACACGATGGCATACAGGAGAGGCATTCGCGCAGGCGCAATCCTTTATTATGCAAAATGTGAATATGCTTTTGATGTACTTAAACAAAAAGAGTTCTGGTCTACATTTGAAAGTTATAACGGCTTAAAAAGATGGGGTATCGGAATGGCACAACCGTCTTATCCATGGCCGGATATTCAGCATGAACTCGGCGGAGCCAAGGTCTATTACATAACAAAAAAATACTGGGATACGACCGTAAAAAGATATTTGCAGGATATGATTCAGTCAAAACTTGAAAGGCCTGTTTCAAAAGAGTTATTAAAGAAAAATGAAAATATAATAGTTCCCGAAAAATTGGAAGAGGACTAATTCAACAACGATTACAACGATAAAAAGAACGATTACGGCGATAAAAGATGGTGGTTTATCGCTGTTATCTGCTTTTATATCGCTGTCATCTGTTTTCTTGAACCCGCCGAATCACCTACGGAGATTTCGCATCTAAAAAGATGGGCATAACCGAACAAATCCTTGTTGAAAAATCGCAAAACGGAGATACCCGCGCTTTTGAACAATTAATCAAAATGCACGAGGTAAAAATTTATAATCTGCTTTTGAATATGACGGGTAATAAAACCGCGGCGGAAGATTTTTTACAGGAAACATTTTTGAATGCCTGGCAGAAAATAAAAAGTTTCAGGGGCAACTCTGAGTTTTCTACATGGCTTTACAGAATCGCCGTGAATGCCGTTTTGATGAAACGGCGGAAAAAGAAAGTGCTCCGCACCGTTTCCATGGATGCGCCGATTATTACAACAAAAGGTGAAATCAACCGCGATTTTGCAGATGACTGGTCAAAAAGTCCGACCGCGACTTTGGAAAATACGGAACTTAAAAACAAACTGAACAAGGCGATTGAATTGCTTCCGGAAAAATATAAAACTGTCCTTATTCTGCATGATGTGGAAAATATGAACAGCGAAGAAGTACAAAAGATACTGAAAATTTCTTTGCCGTCGGTAAAATCACGGCTTCACAGGGCGCGGCTGTTTCTGCGCGAAAAACTTTCCGGATATTTCAGGGGACACTGATGGAACATAAAATATTTTTACGATTATTATCCGATTTTATAGACGATGAACTGGATTTTGATTTATCGGATGAATTTGAAAGGGAACTTGAAGATGACCTTTGCTGCTGTTTTTTCAATACTTTCAAAAAGACGGTTGAATTATGTCATCAGATAGAAATGCAGGAAGTTCCGGAAATTCTGCATTATCGCATCATCAGAACCATAGAGACTACCCCTCAAAAAAAACCTGCCCTAAAAACAGTAAAGCGTATAAAAAAATAATCCGAAAGTTTCTCAATAAAAAAAGCCCCCGATTTCTGACGAGGGCTTTTTTCAATTAGTCCAATTGGTCTAATTGGAATTTTTTATTTTTTTCTCTGTGCGTCCAAAATTTTTACCGATTCAATTGCGATTTTTATCGCCTCTTCCACGCCTACTTTTTTCACTATCGGCTGGTCGGAATAAGTCAAACCGATAATAGCAAGAACCTCGCCGGCATAAACTCTTTTGATTGAAGAAACGACAAACAACGCAGCCGACTCCATAGATGTAGCAAGAACATTTGAACGATACCATGCTTTCCACATCTGCTCGTTGTAGTCTGCAAGCGGCAGGTCTTTGGCGCCCTCGGTATAAAAAGCGTCTTTGCAATGCGAAATTCCCGGATGGGCCGTTATTTTTAATTTCTTTGATGCTTCTACAAGGGCGGCCGTTACATCAAAATTTGCAACCGCCGGATACGAAAGCGGGACATATTGGCGGGTCGTTCCTTCTTCGCGGACAGCCGCAGTTGAAATAACAACATCACCCAACCCGACCTCTTTTTGAAGCGAACCGGCAGTTCCGATTCTTATGAAAGTATCCGCACCTATTTTTATCAGTTCCTCAACGGCAATTGCGGTTGACGGACAGCCGATACCTGTGGATGTCGTTGATATTTTTATTTTCTTGCCGTCGTAACCGGTGATATTTCCGGTAAATGTCCGGTATTCGCGGTTGTTAGCCATTTCTTTTGCATCATCAAAAGATTTTGCAATAAGCGGCGTTCGTCCCGGGTCTCCCGGCAGCAAAACATATCTTCCGACATCACCTTTCCCCAACGCTATGTGATACTCTTTTCCTTTTTCCATTAAATCCTCCATTTTCAATCTTCAAGCGAGGGAGTTGCCGAACGGAACCTCACGGAAGTCGGCTTAAAACATTCTGTCGACTGAGTGAGAGCCCGCCTGCAGAGGCGAGGCGTTTCCGGGAGGCAATTCCCGAGCGGTTACTTATCAAACGCAACTATCCTGCAAATTGACGATTCACCACCGACGAATCGCCACGGGAAACACCCGACCGTTGTTCTCTTGTTTTTGAATTTATCTATTTCTCCGCCCAAATTTTCTGCATGAATTATATCCAGTGGAAAAAGAACTATGTGCATCAATTGGTAATGGTTCGTCGGGAAAATATCGTCAATTGATTTCTTGTATTTTTTCTGAAAATAATTTTCGCACTCCGCAGCCTGCTTCGGCATCCACTCCCTGATTTTTGTATTCATCGGATGGTCGGCGCTGCCGCAATCAAGTCCAATCCATTTTAATTTTTTCTTGATGCACCACTGGGCGAACTCCATCGCCGGGCCCGGATGTTTTACCATATAGCGAACCTCATCCGCTTCCGGCCGGTCCCACGAATATTTATGATAACCGGTATTGATGATTAAAATATCCCGCTCTTTTACTTCAACCCTGTCTTCAATATCTTTTGAAGTATAAATCCCGTAATCCTCGGACATATCGGATAAATCAA
>DHFT01000040.1 GCA_002402375.1 Elusimicrobia bacterium UBA4817
TGGAGCGCAGCGGAATTGCCGTCCGTTGCGGTGCCTTGTTAAATTTTTTCATCGACCTTCTACATTAAGAACATTTGTGTACTTTTTTAATGACCTTAATACCATCCAAACAACAAAACCAATTCCTAATATTATTAGCCATCCCTTATCAAACTCTATTCTTCCTTCTGCAAATATTTCTCCTACTGTTTCGAAAACAAACAAAACGACAATCACTGCAAAGAAACCGTTGTATTCTCGCCTTAGAACATTTCTCAACGAGAAGGGCAAATCCGCTTTTTTGTATTGACTAAACCTAGGAATAAAAGCAGGTGTACAATTTGCCCATTCTAAATATTTCTCTCCAAATTTTTCTCTTAAAAATACTTCTTCTGCAAAAATTATCCGTTCATAGTAAAGCCAAAAAATTAAAATATAGATAAGTGTCAACCACCACAAATGAGCAAATAAAGCAATGCCAAGCCCCATAAAGAAATTTCCCAAATACAGCGGGTTTCTAACAACGGAGTAAATGCCGGTCGTATTTAAGGTTTCTGCAACCTGATGTTTTGTATTTCTTCCTGATGTTCCTTTTGGAGTATGTCCGATGGTAACAACGCGAATACCCAGACCAAAAAAACTGACTATGAGGCATACCGCTTCCCAAATGTGGTCTAACCTTTCGCTATGACCTGGATATTCGTACTCTCGTAATGCCAGCAGAAATACACCGATAACAATTAGCGGCAAGTAGCTGCGCCAGCGGAACAGCCAATTTCCAGTATTCTCAAATTCTTCTTTTAGTGCCATGTTTCTCTCCTGTGGAATACAAGGACGGTTCTGGTATCCTAAAAGAATCTCGGCTTTTGCGGATTTTCACCGTGCGACCAAACGCTCCTTGAGCCCGGTTTTTCCAATGTCTCTACAAACTCTTTTCAAGATAAGCCACAGAATCCGCCGAGGCGGACAGAATTTCACTGAATTTCAAACGGAAGCAGACCAAGGGTCTGCAACTACAAATGAAAAAGCGAAAAATTTTGGGTTATTTACAGGGATGTCATTCTGAAGCAACGCCGTCATTCTGAACGGAGTGAAGAATCCCGGTGGTTGAACAACGAGATTCTTCGGGCTTCGCCCTCAGAATGACAGGATACTTCCGCTTCGTTTCACTCGCAATGACATCAGGAATGGTTATGTTTTTTATCACACCACAATCATAAATAATTTTTTTCATTTTCAATCAGGTTTTTTTAACCTCATAAATACCGGACAATCGGCGTTGAAATCGCAGTGGGAACAATAATGGTTTTCTTTGGGCGGGAACGATTCGTCGGCAGGTTTTCCCTGCCGCAATAACTCGGTACACTTTTCTATTTCTTCAACCGTTTTATCAACTAATATAACATTTTCGTTGAGCATTTTATTGATGTCTATATCGTCTTTTTTCAAATCGGAACCGGTTATGTTCGGATAAAATGTAACTTTTTTGTCAAATTCAAGCATAAAAAGTGAAAGAGCCGACGGCGGAACGGGCGTAAGTTTTCCCTCTTTGCATGCCCACCAGTAAAGAGTGAGTTGCAGCTTATGGTCGTCCATAATTTTTTCATCGGGCCATTTCGGTTCCGTTTTATAGTCCATAATTTCATAAGTCCCGTCTTCATTTTCGTCAATGCGGTCAATAAAACCGGTCATCAATCCCTTTTTTCCGATGGGAAGTTCAAAATACTCCTCAATTTTATACGCCTTTCTGAATTTATTTTTTTCAACGAATGTCTTGTAATAATTTTTTAACATCTTTTCCGCTTTTTTATAATACGTCTGTTCATCAACACCATCTTCTTTGTACCCGTCGCTTTTCCATGATGCCTTCAATAAACGCAAAAGATAACCCATTCGCGGACGCTTCATAATTCCGTCGTAATCGTAAAAACTTTCAAACGCCTCATGCACGCTTGTTCCTATTGAAAAAAAGGAGTGCGGTTTTGTTTTTACTTTATCAATATAAATAAATCTGTATTGTCTCGGACAGTTTAAGAACACATTCATTTTTGAATAAGAAAGCCGGAATCTACCCCTTTCAATTTTGAAACCAACCCACATTGAACAGGAATTTCTGAAATTGCATATAGCGCACCAAGAGCCCTTATCCGGAGAAAACTCACCTTTTACAATTCCGGTTGCGACATTTTTTACTGTCTGATTAAGTTTTTCCGCTATCTCTTTTGTTATATCACAGACAACTTTCTTATTTTCCCTCAAATAATAATAAATGATTTTGTGGCGTCTGAACGGGAAAAGTTTTTTTGCGGCGGCAAGAAATAACGCAGGTCTCAAATCGGTTCCCCACGGCCGAGACATCCTGTAAATTATTGACTCATAACTTCCGTCCGGCAAAACCATAATGCGGTTTATTCTTTCGCTCATTTTTACATCGCCTATTTGAACAAGGATTTTCTGGTCAAGAGCCGGATATTTTTTATCTTTATCTTTCCAACTGGCGGTTTGTGCAACCTTACCTTTTTCATCTTTATTGAGTTCATAATAATTTTCTAAAATCTTTTTTCCTTCTTCGCGGTATTTTATTTCTTCCGACGGGTCTCTGAAGTCCGACGGCACCCAATATCTTTCAAAAATAGAAATTATCTGAGGAAGCGGAGCAATTGTACCCGATTTATATGCGTCGTGCAGCGTGCGGGTTAAAACATTGTAAAATACAAGTTGCGCCCCTTTTACCGTCGTTTCGTCCGTAGTATCCGCAACGGCCGTCTGCAAATAACTGAACCTGTATTTTGACGGGCAGGTAATGTATGTGTTGACCTGATTATATGAAAGCGGACGCATCTCTTTTATCTTTGCGCCGACGCCTGAATTTTTAACGCCTTCAATAATTTTCTGAAAAAGTTTTTTTGTATCAAGCATTGTAACATCAGGGAGTAGGTAGTAGTAAGTAGGTAGTAGTTAAAACCACTTCCCACTTTCTACTTCCCACTTACTGCCTTACCTCAGCACTGCTCCTAAATCGGCGGATGTTACCGATTTTGCATACCGACTAAGCCAGCCGGTTTTCACTTTCGGTTCAACAGGTTTTTTTTTCGCAAGACGAATTTTTATCTCCGTATCAGTAAGACGAACCGATATGATTCTCTTCGGAATATCTATGATAATTTCCTCGCCGTCTCTTATTATCCCTATAGGCCCGCCGGCCGCTGCTTCCGGTGAGATATGTCCGATACACGGCCCGCGAGTGCCGCCAGAAAATCTGCCGTCGGTAATAAGTGCGACGGAATCAGAAAGTCCCATTCCGACGAGGGCGGAAGTCGGCGACAGCATTTCTCTCATTCCGGGACCGCCTTTGGGACCTTCATTTCTTATCACAACCACATCACCCTTTTTGATTTTTTTCAGAGTGATTAAATTCATCGCCGATTCTTCCGATTCACAAATCCTTGCTTTGCCCGTAAATTTTAACGCTTTCAAAGATACAGCCGATTGTTTTACAACACATCCGTTCGGTGCAATATTTCCGAAGAGAATCGCAATACCGCCGGTTTTATTATACGGTTTATTGGGCGGTCTTATGATATCGGTATTTCCAACCCTTCCCAGTTTAATAATCTCGTTGATTCTTTTTCCGGAAACGGTTGAATTATCCCGCAGTTTGCCTTTTAATTGCGACATAACCGCCGCGACGCCGCCGGCATTTTCCAGGTCCTCCATGTAATAATCCCCCGCCGGTTCTAACCTGACTATATTAGGTGTTTTTTGCGAAATTTCGTCAAAAAGTTTGAGCGGTAATTTTCTTCCGCATTCGTTTGCTATTGCGGGAAGGTGAAGCACGGTATTGGTAGAACCGCCCAATGCCATATCCATGACGATTGCATTGTAAAAAGCGTCGTCGGTTAAAATCCTTCTCGGTAAAATTTGCGAATTTACAAGTGCAACTATTCTCTGTCCCGATTCATATGCAATTCTTCTCTTTTTTGCGGAAACGGCAGGAGCGGTTGCGCAACCGACAAGCGACATTCCGAGCGTCTCCGTTAAACACGCCATCGTGTTGGCGGTATAAAGCCCCTGACAACTTCCTACTCCCGGGCATGCAGCCATTTCCAATTCTTCAAGTTCGGTATCTTTTATTTTTTTGGCACGGTAAAGTCCCACCGCTTCAAAACTGTCACGCACCAGTGAACGCCTTTTACCTTCGTAAAAACCGGTAAGCATAGGGCCGGCGGTTACGACTATAGACGGTATATTCAGCCGGCCAGCCGCCATAAGCATTCCGGGCGTGATTTTATCGCAATTGGTAAGAAACACTATTCCGTCAAGTTTATGCGCATTTGCTACCGACTCAACACAATCGGCAATAAGTTCCCGTGAAGGAAGAGAATAACACATACCCGAGTGTCCCATCGCTATACCGTCGCAGATAGCGGGAAGTCCGAAAACGAAAGGCGTGCCGCCGCCCGCCTCAATTCCTCTTTCTATAAATCTTTCCAAATCCCTCATACCGATATGACCCGGAACTAAATCGGAATAACTTGAAGCGATACCTATAAACGGTTTTTGCATAGATGTTTTGGAAACACCTGTTGCATAAATCAAGCATCTGTTCGGCGTCCTTTCAATCCCTTTTTTTACATCATCACTTCTCATTTTTTTTCCTCCTCCTCACCCAAATCAATAGTTATTACTTCCGACTCCTTTTTTGTTTTCTTTTTATCGCCGGTAGCCGGTTTTTCATCGTATAGGTTTATAGTATTGACGGATTTTTTTTTGGTTTTCCCTAAGGGACTTCGTTCGGTCGCGCCCAATTCAATCGTTACTGATTTTTCCGGTGTTGATTTTGAGTCAATTTTTTTAAAAATCTCGTCGGTGGGCGGAATATAAACCGCCGATGCAGTTGTTGTTGAAACCAATGCCGACGAAGAAAAATTCGGCGCAGGTTTCGGTTTTATAGCACGAAAAATGGCTACGATTCCGCAAAACACTAAAATAATTTCCAAAACGATTATTGATGTCTGGGTTTTGGTGAATTCCATATTAAAATCAGGAAGTAGATAGTAGTAAGTAGGNNGTAGTTAAAACCACTTCCCACTTCCTACTTACCACTTACTGTCCTTTCAACAGTTTATATTCTATCGCATCAACCAATGCCTGCCATGATGCTTCTATTATATTTTCCGAAACGCCTACGGTGGACCATTCGTTTTTACCGTCCGTTGACTGTATTAAAACCCTTACTTTTGCGCCGGTGCCGTCCGACGGATTTATTATTCGGACCTTAAAATCGGAAAGCCGAACATTTTTCAACTGCGGATAAAATCTGTCAAGGGCTTTTCTCAACGCATTGTCCAGCGCATTTACCGGGCCGTCCCCTTCGGCAGCGGTAAGTTCTTCCGAACCTTCAACATATACTTTTATAGTCGCCTCGGATTTGAGATGACCGCGAATATCTTTTTCAACGGAAACCCTGAATCCGCCCAAACTGAAAAAAACTCTGTGCTTACCCGTATTTCTTTTCAATAAAAGTTCAAACGAACCCTCCGCTCCTTCATAAAGATAGCCCTTTTTTTCGCGGTCTTTAACAATTTGCAGAATCTTTTTAACCTTGTCGGAATTTTTCTCAAAGTCAATTTTCAACTCTTTTGATTTGAGAAGAATGTTTGCGCGGCCCGAAAGTTCGGATATTAAAATTCTTCGCTGATTTCCGACGACAGAAGGATCTATATGTTCATATGTTGAGGATTTTTTTGCAACGGCGGATGCATGAACTCCGCCTTTGTGGGCAAATGCAGAATAACCCGTATACGGTTGTTTGTCGCTTGAAATTATATTTGCAACTTCCGACAGATAGCGAAATGTTTCCGTAAGCAATTTTAGTTTTTCATCCGTTATACAATCAACACCTAATTTTAATTTGATGTTGGGAATTAAGGACGACAAATTTGCGTTTCCGCACCTCTCACCCCATCCGTTAAGAGTGCCCTGAACGAGAACGCAACCTTCCTCAACCGCGACTACCGAATTTGCAACGGCGCAACCGGAATCATTGTGTGCGTGAATTCCCAGCGGGGTTGTGATATGTCTTTTTACTTCATCAATTATTTTTCTTATCTGATGAGGAAGCATGCCGCCGTTTGTGTCGCAAAGCGAAATATTATCGGCGCCGGCCGCCTCAGCCGCAGACAAAGTTTTTAACGCGTATTCACAGTTTGAAAGATAGCCGTCAAAAAAATGTTCCGCATCGTAGATAACTTCCAAACCCTTTGATTTCAGGAATTTTACCGACGAAAAAATCATATCCAGATTTTTTTCCGGAGTCGTATTAAGGGCATGTTTTACATGCAAATCCCATGTTTTTCCGAATATGCAGGCGGCGGCGGGTTTAACTTTCAGTATTGCTAAAAGATTTTTATCTTGAGCGGGTTTGCTGTTTTTATGTCTGGTTGAACCGAAAGCGGTAATTTTGGAATTTTTCAGATTGAGTTTTTTTACTTTCAGAAAAAATTCAATCTCCTTCGGATTTGAATAAGGCCAACCGCCCTCAATATAATGAATACCGAGATTGTCAAGCGCCGCCGCAATTTTCAGTTTATCATCAACGGTTAGAGAAATCCCTTCCCCCTGCGTCCCGTCTCTTAAAGATGTATCAAAAATTTTTACCGTCATAATTTTGCTCCATACTTTTTATCCAAGCCCGAACCCTCTGTGTAAAACCCGTACCGCTTGAACAGTGTCTTTGTTTGATATAACGCAGGAAATTTTTATCTCCGAAGTTGATATCATCTGTATGTTTATTCCGTTATCGGCGAGTATTTTGAACATTTTTGAAGCGACGCCGGGATGGCTGCGCATTCCGATTCCCACAATTGAGACCTTGGCAACATTTTCGTCAAATATAACCGCGCCGCCGCCTAATTTTTTAGAGATATTTTTTAACAATGAAACTGTGGTTTTAAGGTCATTTTTTGAGACGGTGAAGGAAATATCGTTGCGTTTATCGCTGGCAGCCGACTGGATTATCATATCAACATTTATATTTTTCTTTGCAAGCACGCCGAAAATTTTTGCGGCAATTCCCGGTCTGTCGGGAACATCCGTAATTGAAAGTTTTGACTCATTTTTGTCAAACGCCACACCCGACACAACAACATTTTCCATTTTGGGGACCTCCTTCATAATGAGCGTGCCTTTTTCATCCGAAAAACTGGACCGGACATGAATTACAACATTGTATTTTTTTGCAACTTCAATAGAGCGGGACATCATCACCTGACTTCCTACCCCTGCAAGTTCTAACATCTCATCATAAGAGAGCAGTTCAAGTTTTTTTGCATGCGTTATAAGGCGGGGGTCAGTTGTATAAACACCTTTTACATCGGTATAAATCTCGCACTCTTTCGCTTTAAGCGCGGCAGCAAGGGCAACAGCCGTTAAATCGCTGCCTCCTCTTCCGAGCGTTGTAATATCGTCGTTAGGATTTATGCCCTGAAAACCGGCAACGATTACAATTTTATCTTTTTTAAGTTCTTCCAAAATTTTTTTCGGTTTGATTTTTTTTATTTTCGCTTTTGTGTGAACATTATCGGCATAAATTCCCGCCTGCGGACCTGTTAAAGAAATTGCGTCAAAACCTTTTGATTTTATTGCAATTGTCAGCAGTGCTATTGATTGCATTTCACCCGTTGCAAGAAGCAGGTCCATCTCTCTGAGGTCGGGCGTATCGGCGAGACGGTTGGCTCTTTCTATTAAGTCATCGGTCATATCTCCCGGGGCGGATACAACAACGACTACCCGGCTTTTTTTTGCCTTTTGCATTATGCGTTCGGCAACATTTTTTATTTTTTCCGGGGTCGCTACCGACGAACCGCCGAATTTCATTACAACAAGGTCATTCATAAATTTCTTTTTTATTTTGAAATTTGTATTCCGTTATTGTCAAAATCGCATATAATATATTTTGAAGTTATCCTGTGACCAAAAAATGCTTTTTGCATTGCCATACCAATTTTAACCGCCGAATTTTCATTGCTTATGGCTAAAATAGAAGGTCCGCTTCCTGAAATACAAACACCGTAGACACCGGATTTTTTGGCAGAGTTAAAAACATCATCCATACCCGGGATAAGTTTTTTTCTGTACGGCTGGTGAAGTTTATCTTCCATCGCGATTGAAAGCAGTTCATATTTTTTCTGAATGATTGCCGACATAAAAAGCGCAACCCTGCTTGAATTAAAAACGGCATCTTTATGCGGAATTGTTTTCGGCAAAATATTTCGTGCCTTATCCGTTGACAACTCAAAATCCGGAATACACAAAACCGCTTTTAAGTCGAAAGGCATTTTTACCTTTGTATATTTTACATTATTTCCATCAAAATTGCAAATGCACAATCCTCCGAAATAGGAAGGTACAACATTATCCGGATGTCCCTCCAATTTTGAAACAATCTGAATAATCTCATCTTCCGAAAGTTTTTTTCTGCAGAGTTCGTTTGCAGCAACTATCCCGCCAAGCCGAGCCGACGCCGAACTACCGATACCGCGGGACAATGGTATGTGATTTATAAGTCGTAATTTATATGCCGGCGGTACGGTTTTGCATATACGGAATACTGTTTTCATCGCCTGCAAAACCACATTTTTTTCATTCTTTGGAAGCGTATCCTTTCCCTCTCCGATAATTTCAATTTTCAACTCGTGAACTCGTGAATTCGTGAACTCATATGCGACTTCAATTTCGTTATATAATTTCAACGCCGCACCGAGCACATCAAACCCGCTGCCGAAATTAGCCGTCGTCGCCGGAATCTTAATTTTTATGGTTTTCATGATTGTTTTTTTATCCTCTCAATAAACATTTTTATTTATCATAATCTTAAAATTATTCGCTATTGATTCTTGTTTTAATAACTTGAGCATTTCTATTTGCATTTCGTTTAATGATTCCATTCTAAAGCCACTTCCTGTTGTAAGTTTAAGAACGGGCACAGGATTATATTTTTCTCCTTCAACTCTTACATCCTCCAAATTTGTAAACAAAATCATTTTCCACAAACCATCTTTTATATCGGTCAAAGACGGAAGTTTATCGTCTTTTGTATGTTTTCCTTCAATCAGATAAATGTCTTGCTTGTTTATAATAACCTCATCAGATGTAAAATAATAATAGCCCCCAAGATAGTTTTTAATGGTCAATGTTGCTTTAGTGCCCGACAATTTTTCTTTCGGTTGAATGGTAATGCTTTCTCTATGTTGTGCTTTTTCGGCCAAATCCCTTGATAAGTGCATAAAAACTTCTTTGCTTTTCAATAAGTTCTGAATCCTTTTTTCTGCAAACTTTGTTGAATGCATTTCTATTCCGAGTTTTTCTGAAATTTTTATATATGCATCCAGTGCCCTCCGTCCTATTTCTCCAACCTTATCTACTTGAGATAAATTCCAGTGCAAAGCATCCGATTGGTAAGATAAAAGATGTTTTATCTCTGACTTAATATGCGTTGTATCAAATCTTTGTTCTGTTATTTTTTCTTCTTTTCTCGGATTTGGTTCAGCATCAACATAATAAGAAATGATTGTATAAACACCCAATAAACTCATTGATGAAATTGTATCCCACTGCAAATAATCTCTGTCTCCCTTTTTACCTTCATCTTTATAGATTGGAATTATGGTTATCTTTTTTCCCTGAAAACTCAGAGAGTCATAAACCCGTGCATATGGATATGTTCTTGACCTTTTTGCCGATGTCCACCAACTCGCTGCAATTTGATTTTCTTCATCAATTTTTAATAAGAAAGAACCGTTTTGAATTATTGCTGTATTAAGTTCTGAGAAGATGTAATTCTTTAGTTCCCTACATAAAAATGGTTTATATTTTATTCCGGTTATTTTAGCCGATATGTGCATATTTCCCTTCCCGTATAACAACTTCAAAAGTATCAGATTTATTGTGTAAATGCATTTGTCCTTCAAAACCAAGTTTCTTTTTTATAATTGGTATCAGTTTTTCTTTTAATTCTATTCCGATACTGTTTCGTCCTAAATCTCTTGCTACTTTCATTGTTGTACCGCTACC
>DHFT01000055.1 GCA_002402375.1 Elusimicrobia bacterium UBA4817
TTTAAAATCAATATCGGCTCTCGGGGGTCATTTTTTTATTGCATTTTTGCCGTTTTTTTAGTAAAATAACCGATTTGGAGGCGTGATATGAAAATAGTTCTTGCTTATTCCGGCGGGCTGGATACATCGGTAATGATAAAATGGCTGAAAGAAAATTACAATGCGGAGGTTATTGCCTGCATTGTTGATGTCGGTCAGACCGATGAGGATTTGTCAAAAGTTCACCAGAAAGCGTTAAAAACCGGTGCATTAAGGGCATATACTATTGACGCAAAAAAAGAGTTTGTTGAAAAATATATTTTCCCTGCGGTAAAGGCGAATGCGGTTTATGAGGGAAAATATTTTCTCGGAACTTCACTCGCGAGGCCTTTAATTGCGGAAAAGGTTATTGACATAGCAAAAAAAGAAAAAGCGGATGCGGTTTCTCACGGCGCCACCGGAAAAGGCAACGACCAGGTGAGATTTGAACTAACATTTAAGGCGTTGATGCCGTCTATAAAAATAATCGCGCCATGGAGAGAGTGGAAGTTGAAATCCCGGCAGGATGAAATAGAGTATGCGAAAAAGTACGGGATTCCGCTGCCTGTTTCAAAAGAAAAACCGTATTCGTCGGACGCAAATTTGTGGCATATTTCTTACGAAGGCGGTATTTTGGAAAATCCCGGCAATGCGCCCGACGCTCAAATGTTTCAGATGACCGTTTCGCCTGAAAAAGCGCCCGACAAACCGACGGTAATAGATCTTTATTTTGAAAAAGGCGTGCCGACGAAAATCAACGGCAAAAAATACGGGCCCGTTGAGATAATAGAAAAATTGAATGAACTTGGCGGAAAAAACGGCATCGGAAGATGCGATGCCGTGGAAAACCGGCTGGTGGGAATGAAATCACGGGGCGTTTATGAGGCGCCCGCCGCGACCATACTCTATATCGCTCACAGAGAAATTGAATCGCTGGTTTTAGACAGAGAAACCTCTCATTTTAAGGAAATTTTGACGGTAAAATATTCTGAAATTGCCTATTACGGTTTGTGGCGGTCGCAACTGAAAAAAGCGATTGACGGTTTTATCAACGAAACGCAGAAAAATGTCACCGGCTCCGTGAAGTTAAAACTTTATAAAGGCAACTGTATTGTTTTAGGAAGGATTTCGCCGAAATCACTTTACTGGGAAAAACTTTCTACGTTTGAAAAAGAGGATATTTACAATCAAAAAGATGCAGAGGGCTTTATAAATCTGTTCGGGCTGCCGTTAAAAGTTGAAGCGATTCTTAGACGGCAAAAATAAAAAAGAGTAACCACAGATGAACGCAGATGACACGAAGTGTCATTCTGAACGAAGTGAAGAATCTCGAGATGTTTCGCTCCGCTCAACATGACATTTCTGTGTGTATCTGCGGTTAAAAATAAAAAAGAGGTTTTTATGAACTTAGAAAAATTTGTTTCATCCATTGATTACGATGTTAAACTTACAAAATATGATATTTTGGGAAGCATCGCCCATACAAAAATGCTTGCCAAATGTAAAATTATTTCACAAAGTGATGCAAAAAAAATTATTAACGGACTTAACTCAATCAAGAAAGATTCTGAGTCGGGAAAAATAAAATTTACCGGCGAGGATATTCACACTTCAATAGAAGCCGAACTCAAAAAAAGAATAGGTGAAGTGGCCGGAAAAATGCACACTGCAAGAAGTAGAAACGACCAGGTGTTGCTCGCTGAACGGCTTTACCTGAAAGACGAGATAGGAATAATCGTTGAAGAAATAGACGGAACGATTGATGCAATTAAAAAGGTTGCACAAAAAAATTTATCGGCTGTTATGCCGGGTTTCACACATCTGCAAAACGCTCAGCCGGTTTTGTTCAGCCATTGGTTTTTGTCTTACGGATGGATGTTGAAAAGAGACAAAGAAAGATTTAAGGACTGTTACAAAAGGGTTGATGTTATGCCTTTGGGCAGCGCTGCTTTTGCGGGAACGGAATTCCCGATAGACAGAAATTTTGTCGCAAAAGAACTCGGTTTTTCCAAAATTTCGGAGAATTCCGTTGATACCGTTTCCGACAGGGATTTTTTAATTGAATTTTTGTTTGACTGTTCGCTTTTATCAATGCATCTGTCGCGGCTGGCGGAAGAAATTATAATCTGGACATCTGCACAATTCGGATTTATTGCGCTTTCGGAACGGTTCACTACGGGTTCGTCTATTATGCCGCAGAAAAAAAATCCGGATTTTGCGGAACTTATAAGAGGAAAAACCGGCAGAACTTACGGCAATTTAATTTCGCTTTTAACTATGATGAAAGGGCTACCGTTGTCTTATAACAGGGATATGCAGGAAGATAAAGAACCGCTTTTTGATTCCGTTGAAACAATAAAAAACATGCTGGATGTTTCGTCGGCAATGATAGACACCGTTAAAATAAATTCCGAAAAAATGCTGTCCTCCTGCAAAAACGGATTTATTCTCGCAACGGATGTCGCCGACTATCTGACATCCAAAGGCATTCCTTTCAGAACGGCGTATAATATCGTCGGTAAAATTGTGAATTACTGCATTAAAAACAAAAAATCATTTAATGATTTGTCAATTGCAGAATGGAAAAAGTTTTCAGAGAAATTTGAAAAATCCGTTTTCGGAGTTTTAGATTTCAGAAAATCAACTGAATTAAGAAAATCTTATGGCGGCACATCTTTGTCGTCGGTAAAACAGCAACTAAAAAAATTATGAAAAAGAAAAATAGTCCGAAGTCCGAAGTCCGAAGTCCGAAGTTGAGGATTGTATTTATACTGTTGATGACATTGAACATTGGACATTGGACATTGGACTGCCTTTACTCCCAGCAACTTACGGAAAGAACTTTAACGCTTGAAGAGAGCGTATCACTTGCCGTATCAAACAGCCAGCAACTTTTGTCGGCGGCTCAGGATATACAGATTGCCAAACAGCGGCTTAAAGAGGCGCGTGCAATAATGTATCCGCAACTTGAATTCAACGCCAATTATTCAAGGTTTGAAGCAGAAAGCCCGTTGTTTCTTTCACCTATTATGGGGAATACGATTTTACCGCAGAAAATAAATGAGAATACGGACGAGATAGAAAATTACTATACGACAAAAATTTCACTATCACAGGTGCTGTGGAGCGGCACAAAACTGAGTTCAACCAAGAAATTTGCCGAAACGGAATTTAAGACCGCGGAAAGCGATTACGGCGCGATAAAAAATAAAACGGTTGCGACTGCTGCAAAAAATTTCTATAAACTTTTGGCTATGCAAAAAAAACTTGCTCTATGCAATGCATCGCTTGAAAAATTATCCGGCAAAAAAAATGATAATGCAAATTCCAAAAACAGGTTTTTAACAGACAGGAATCTGGAAAAAATTAAATCCTGCGGCGAAAAAATAAAAAAGGACTTGGAAATAGCAAGGATTGATTTTCTGGGTTCTATCGGTATTGAATTGAACACGATATTCGCCATAAAAGGAGAACTGGAATATAAAAAAGTCCCTGCAGACCTTAACAAATGTCTCGCATGGGCTATGGAATATCGTCCCGAACTGAAAAAAACCCAGTTGCAGGAACAGATGGACGCTCTGGCGGTAAATTTGTCGCTGTCCGGCCGTTATCCGACGGTTGCCCTCGGAGGCAACTATCAACTTGAAGATACACAGTGGCCTTTTGAAAAAAAATCATGGAATGCCACCGTTAATTTAACGCTTCCTATTTTTGACGGATTCGGGCAATTCGCCAGAATAAAGCAGAAAAAATATCAATATAGAAAGGCGCAGATTAACAGGGCAAATATCTCGGACACGATAAAAGCGGAAGTGCAAAAATCATTTATTGAGTATGAGTATGCGATTGAGAAATATGAAAAGAAAACTAAAGAAGCCGAAATGTTTGCCGATACCCCGGAGTTATATAAAAATATTTCATTCCCGGAATATGTAGAAATAACGGGTGCTGTTATGCAAATGCAGTTGGAATATATTGATGCCGTAAGGGATGTCATAATTTCCAAAATTGATTTAGAAACCGTCGTCGGAAGAAGTGTTGAATAAAAATAATGGTTATTCGCCGTTGGTTGAGTATTTTACTGCTGACCACTTACCACTTACTACTTACTACTTCCCTTATTTATTCTCAAAATGACGAATTATTAAGAGAACTGTTGTGGAAGGATTTCCTGTCTCTTTCGGCTGCCCGTCCCAAAATTGCACTTGTTTTAGGCGGCGGCGGCGCCCGCGGGCTAGCCCATATCGGCGTATTAAAAGCATTTGAAGAAAAAAAAATTCCCGTTGACATTATAGTCGGCACCAGCGTCGGTGCGCTTATCGGAGGGCTTTACGCTTCGGGGATGAGCATTTCCGATTTGGAAAAAATGAGTCAAGGCATCGGCTGGAATAAAATATCAAATCTTTCGGCGACCAAATTGCTGACTCTTATTACGGCAGAGTCGCTTTTAAGCACTGAAAAACTTGAAAAGTATCTTAAAAAACATATCGGCAATAAAAGGTTTGACGAATTAAAAATTCCTTTTGCCTGTATTGCGTGTGACATAAAAACCGGCGAGAGAATAGTTTTTAAGGACGGCGAAGCGGCGTTTGCCATGAGGGCTTCGGCGACTATTCCGGGGGTTTTTAAGCCGGTTGAATACCGGCATCGTCTTCTTGTTGACGGCGGCATTGTTGACAATCTGCCCGTTGATATAGCAAAAGTTATGGGCGCAGATTTTATAATTGCCGTCTATCCGCAGGCGGACCATACAACTTTTGAAATAAAAAATGTGATGACAACGCTTTCGCAGGTAATAAACTTACAGGGTGGTTTTCTTACGGAAAAGCAGATGCCCGCCGCCGATTTTTTGCTTATTCCGAATGTTAAAAATGTTAATATAATAGAACTTGACCGGTCTCAGGAATGTATGGAAGCGGGCGTTATTTCCGGAAGAAGCAAGGTTAATGAACTCAAAGATAAAATTTTAGAAAAGTTTATTGATAAAATCGCATTTACAAAATGAAAAAGTTTTTTTACCTTTTACCTTTCACCTTTTACCTGCCTTTTTGCCGATATGGAGAAAACAGCGGAAGAAAAGGCGGCGATTAAATATACTGCCACCGCCAAATCCAAAAAAGAAAAGATTGATTTTTATATTTCAAAGGGTGACGAACGACTGCTTCGCAGCGAATACAGTTATGCTATTGATTACTATAACGAAGCAAAAACACTTAAGAAAAAAAATCCGAAAGTTCTTTTACGGCTCGGCGAGAGTTACCGTCTGGCGGATATGAAAGATGAAGCGATTGGGTCATACAGTAAAGCGTTAAAATACGGTTCAAAGGATATAAGAATTTTTCTCGGATTGGGCATTGTTTATAGGGCAAAATATCTTTATGAACAGTCGGAGGAATTTTATAAAAGAGCGTCGGAACTTGAAAAAAATAACACACAAGCATTAACGGGTCTCGCGGATATTTATAGTGAACAGGGTAAATATCAGCAAGCGATTGAACTTTACGAAAAAATCCTGTCTATAAGTCCGACCGACGAAGTGAAATTAAAACTTGCTATGTTAAATATTCTTGTAGGTTATGATGGGGATGTTAAACAATATTATACCGCAATGTCCGCTTCCAAAATATTAAACGGTTATATTAATCTTAAAAAAAATCCGGATAATGCGCTCTCTGATTTTATCTCCGCCGACGAGTATTTTTTGAGAGCAGTCGCTTATCTGAGAAAAAATGATTTGTCAAATGCAAAAAAAAGTCTTGATGTCGTTAAAAACGGGAAAGAAAATACACTTTCTAAAAAACTATCAGTCGCCCTCAGTAAACACATTCAATGAACAGAAATTTTATTTTTGCTATTTTAACGACTACGCTATCCATTTCCGGTATTGACATATTGATTCCGATTCTTCCGGTTAATTTTTTAAGGATAACCAACAGCCCGTCTTTAATGGGTATCCTAATGGGCATTACATCACTGGCTGCCGTTTTATTGCGTCCTTTTTCATCCTCCTTTATCGGCAAAATGGGTCTTAAAAGAGCAATGCTCGTCGGTGCGTTAATTCTTTCAGTCGTGGCGTTTTCATATGGTATCACGGATAGTTTTAAAACTCTTGTGGTATTGAGAATTTTTTTCGGCGCAGGTATTATTTTATTTTTTGTCAGTGTTTGGTCTCTTATGGGCGTAATTATTCCGTCGGAAAAACGGGGTTTTGCGTTGAGCGTTTATACGGTCGCTTTTTTGTTCCCGTATTTCTACGCGCCGTTTATAGGCACAAAATTAAGCGGATTCACCCCGTTTTTAATATCCGGGATTTTATTTTTGCTCGCCGTAAGTTCCTGTTTTTTTATAGACGATAGAGGGCTGCATTCCAAAGACGGGCACGGATTTTTTGCAACACTTTTCCGTCGTGATTTATTTGTTCCCGGGCTTATAATTTTTTCCGTAATTCTTGCGGATGCTTCTGTCACAGTTTTTTTGCCTTTAATCGCTCGCGATAGAATTATAGGCAACTACGGATTATTTTTTACCATTTTTTCCGTCTCAACCGTATTTTTCCGGCTTTACCTTGGCAGATATTATACGCACAATAACAGGAGCAGATTTGTAATCTGGGGAATGATTCTTATGTTTTTAAGTTTTGTTGTCGTCGGTTTTGCAAACTCGCTCCTGCTTCTTTTAATTTCCGGATTTCTGTACGGCACGGGTTTTGCACTAACAGACCCTAACCTTTTTGTCCTTATCATAGAAAGACGGAAAGATTTTTCTATGACGCAGGTTATGGCGGGCTACGGCGGATTTTTTGATTTCGGTTACGCTGCCGGACCTTTGATTATGGGACTGATTTATAAGAATTTCGGCGAATTTGGGTTATATTTCTCGGCATCTATTTTTGTATTTATCGGATTTTTAATTTCAATAATGTATTTTAAAAAAAGATGCGAGGGATTAGGCGGACTTTAGTCCGCCTGTCAAAGCCCGAAGCATCATACAATAATGTAGCCGACACTTCAGTGTCGGTGAGCGAAGCGAAAGGAGAATTATGCTGAAATACAAAAACAAGTTGTTATTTATTGACGATGTTTCCGTCTTTGATGCGGCGGTTAAGGCGGGCACGCCGTTTTATCTCTACGGGAAAAAGAAACTTCTGGAAAACTACAATGCCCTTAACGATGCATTTTCCGGAATAAAGCACATAATTTGCTATGCGGTAAAAGCAAATGAAAATCCGCATATATTAAAAATTCTTGCCGAAAAAGGATGCGGCGCAGATATCGTATCCGCCGGCGAATTAAATCTTGCCGTCTCCTGCGGCGTAAGTTGTCAGAAAATTGTTTTTGCAGGCGTAGGCAAAACAGATGAGGAAATTCGCGCTGCGCTAAAAAAAGATATTTTGATGTTTAATGTTGAGTCAATCCCTGAACTTTACAGAATAGACAAAATTGCAAAGTCACTCGGCAGAACAGCGGGAATTTCTTTCAGGGTAAATCCCGACATAAATGCAAAAACCCATCCGCATATTACCACGGGGCTTCCTCACAATAAGTTCGGGTTGTGTTTTGAGGAAGCGTTTGAGGGCTATCTTTTGGCGAAGGAACTTAAAAATATAAAGATTGTCGGACTTCATCTGCACATCGGTTCGCAGATAACCGACAAAGATTCATTTGAACTTGCATCAAAAAAGGTTTCCGGATATATCAAAAAACTTTCCGCAGCAAAGATAAAACTTAGATATATTGATATGGGCGGCGGTCTTGGAATAAAATATAATGACGAAAAAATAATTACTCCAAAGGATTATGCGAAAGCGATTATGTCAAATCTTCCGAAAAACCACACAATAATTTTGGAGCCGGGCAGATTTATTGTTGCCGAAGCGGGTATTTTGGTCACAAAAATAATTTACGTCAAAAAAACATCAAAAAAGAATTTTTTAATAGTTGATGCCGGTATGAACGATTTGGCAAGGCCCGCTATCTACGGGGCATATCACGAAATTATTCCGGTTGCATTAAGAGAGGGCGAAAAACATAACTGGGATATTGCCGGTCCTATTTGCGAGTCGTCCGATATTTTTGCGAAAGACAGGCAGATGCCGAAAGTTTCAGAAGGCGATTACCTTGCTATTTTATGCGCCGGTGCTTACGGATATTCAATGTCGTCAAATTACAACCTGCGTCCCCGTCCGGCGGAAGTGCTTGTTGAAGGGAAAAAATGGAAGGTAATAAGAAAAAGGGAAAATCTGTCATTTTGAGTCCCGTATGTCATTCCGTGCTTGACACGGAATCTACGGGATAAACTCCGCGAAGAATCTCGTATTATTATGAATATAAATTTTACAAAAATGTCCGGCAGCGGGAATGATTTCATAGTTATTGACAACAGAAATAAAATTGTCAAGGATGCATCCGCTTTTGCCAAAAAATACTGTAACAGAGAAGGTGTGGACGGGCTTTTGCTTGTTGAAAAACCCCTGCAAAAGCAAAACGATTTTAGAATGGTTTATTACAATTCCGACGGGAGTCATGCCTCTTTTTGCGGCAACGGCGCCCGGTGTATATCGCTTTTTGCGTATCTTAATAAAATCGCTCCGTCAAAAATGAGTTTTAAATCCGATGCCGGCTTGATAACTGCGGAAATAAGAGATGCTGCTGGGGGTCATTGCGAGAGCCGACTTGTCGGCTCGTGGCAATCTCGTGTTGTAAAAGTAAAAATGCCTTCTCCGAAAAATTTTAAGCTGGACTTCGGATTGCCCGCCGGCGGCAAAAATTTTACTGCCTCTTTTGCCAACACCGGCGTTCCGCACACCGTAATTTTTGTCAAAGATATAAAAAATGTTGATGTGAATAAACTCGGTCGGCTCATCAGATTTCATAAAAAATTTAAGCCCGCCGGCACAAATGTCAATTTTGTAAAAGTTTTAGGCAAAAACAAACTTCAAGTCAGAACCTACGAGAGAGGTGTGGAAGCCGAAACGCGCGCCTGCGGAACGGGAGTTGTTGCCTCGGCGGTAATTTCAATTATGAAAAAATATGTTTCCTCCCCGGTCAGCGTTCTAACCCAAGGCGGCGAAATCTTAAAAGTATATTACGACGGTAAAACCGCCTTTTTTGAAGGGAAAGTCAGTTTTATTTTTTGAGGTACAGGTATTATGAAACTACATTCCTGCCTACGCTGATGCTGTGGCAGGCAAGTTGACCCGAACTGACAAGGAAGATTTTAGATGATAAAAATATGACAAGAGATGAACTTATTAAACGATTACAGGATATTGAATGGGAAGATTTTGAAGTAAAAGAAGCAAAATCCGAAGTTCCTAAAAATGTATGGGAAACTGTCGGTGCTTTTGCCAACACATCGGGAGGATGAGTAATACTTGGAGTAAAAAAATCCGGGGGAAAATACACTGTTTTAGGAGTTGATAATCCGGAAAAGATTGAGCAGGATTTTACAACGATATTGAGAGGACAGAAATTTAACAGAAGATTAGAATTCAAATGCAAGAAATACAAGATTGACAGTAAAACAGTGTTGGGATTTTACATAGTATCGGCATCTTCAAAAGACAAGCCGATTTACTTTAATAACCAATCAAACACTTTTATCAGAACCGGAAGCGGCGACCAGAGAGCAACAAAAGAAGAAATTGACGCTATGTACAGAAATTCTTCTTTTAATAAAAAGGATGAAGAGAAAACAAACCTTAAAATTACTCATCTTGATACTGAAACTGTGCAGAGATATAGAAATTATCTCAAGAACATCAATCCGGGACACAGGTATAATCAGTTATCAGTCAGTGAGATGATGGAAAAACTGAAAGTTGTTGATGATGGCAAGGTTACCGTTGGGGGACTTTTGTTTTTTGGCAAAGAAGACAGTATAAAAAATTATATATCAGATTTCCGCATAGATTATCTTGAGGTAATGGGTACTTCATATGAAGATGCTCCGGAAAGGTATCAATACAGGTTACCGGAAGAAAAAAATCTATACAGTTATTATTTTGCAATTTATGAAAGATTAATTAAAAAAATAGATATACCTTTTAAGCTGAAAGGCGCGTTTCGGGATGAAAACCAACCACAGGTAATTGCTATTCGTGAAGCGCTGGTTAATTTACTAATGCATACCGATTATTTCAGCAATGCTAAACCCAGAATCAGAGTATTTGTTGACAGGATTGAATTTTTTAACCCGGGTGCCTTACCAAAAGAGTTAAAATGTATTATAAAAGAAGATTTTTCTATGCCTAGAAACCCGACAATAGCAAAGATATTCAGGATAATAAAGCTATCCGAAAATATCGGTTCTGGTTTTGATAAGATGATAAACGGCTGGAAATATTTTTATAAGATAGAACCCGAAATAACCGGCGATTTTGATTATTACAAAATTGTTTTTAGATTTGGAAATAAAAAAAGAATTCCTGTAAAAGCAAAAACAGGGAAAACTGTGGAGAAAACTGTGGAGAAAACTGTGGAGAAAATATTAACCTCAATAAAAGATAATCCGGCAATTACACAGCAAGAAATTATGGCTAAGACCGGACTAACAAGAAGAGGGGTTGAGTGGAATATTAAAAAGTTGAAAAAAGAAGGAGTTATACATCGTGTTGGACCGGATAAGGGCGGGCGTTGGAAAATATTGAAATGACTACGGCTAAAAATAATTATCAAACTCCGAGATGAAAAATGAAAATATCAAAAATTAAAGAAATAATAAAACAAGGCGAGGGAATCTCGGTAGAGTTTAAAGAGTGTAAAAATACTCTCAGTAAAAATGTTTTTGAAACTGTTTGCTCGTTTCTAAACCGTTCCGGCGGAGAACTTTTGCTCGGGGTAAATAAAAAAGGAGAAATAACCGGAATAGAAAAAAATTATGTAGAGCAGATAAAAAAAGATTTTGTGACTGCCGTCAATAATCCTCAAAAAATTAACCCCGCATTTTATCTCACCATAGAAGAAATTGAGATTAACGGAAAGACCATTTTATATATCTACGTTCCCGAAAGTTCACAAGTTCATAGGTGCAGCGGAAAAATATATGACCGCAACGAAGGCGGCGATTTTGACATCACCGACAACCCTAATCTTGTAACGGCTCTGTATATTCGAAAACAAACTACCTATTCCGAAAATAAAGTTTATCCTTTTGTAACTATAAATGATTTAAGAAAGGACTTGATTGATAGAGCCAGAAAGTTAGCCGGCAATCAAAAGCCGAATCACCCGTGGACAGAAATGAACGATTTCGAACTTCTGAAAAGCGCGCAATTATATTTGAAGGACTACCAAAGCGGGAAAGAAGGTTTTACACTTGCCGCCGTTCTGCTTTTCGGAAAAGACGAGGTGATATTATCCGTTCTGTCGTATTTACGCGTTGACGCGATATTACGGAAAGAAAATCTGGACAGATATGACGACCGCGACGATATACGGACAAATCTCATTGAAAGTTATGACCGGATTATGGCTTTCGTTGGGAAGCATCTTCCCGATAAATTTTATCTTGAAAAAGACCAGAGAATCAGCATTAGAGACCATATTTTCAGAGAAGTTGCCGGGAATATTCTTATTCACAGAGAATACAGCAATCCCTTCCCGACAAAATTCATAATTGAACAAAATCGTGTATATACTGAAAATAGCAATAAACCGCACGGGCACGGTTTAATTAACCCGTCAAATTTTACGCCATTCCCCAAGAATCCGGTAATTGCAAAAGTGTTCAGGGAAACCGGCCGCGCCGACGAGATGGGCTCGGGCGTCAGGAAACTTTATAAATATTGTAAAATATATTCAGGTGCAAATCCTCAACTGATAGAAGGTGATATTTTTAAGATTATTATTCCCTTAACCCCGCAAGTTACCGAGCAAGTTACCGAGCAAGTTACCCCGCAAGCTACCCCGCAAGATCAAGATAGAATAAAAAAGATATTAGAATTTTGTATTAAACCTAAAACCAGAGATGAAATACAGGAACATTTGGGATTAAAAGACCGGGAATATGTTCGTTTGGAAATATTAAAACCGTTATTGGAGCAGGGCTTACTTCACCCGACAATACCGGACAAACTGACGAGTCCGAAACAGAAGTATTACTCCGGGAAGCAAAGAGAATAAAAATGAATGCTGACCCGAAAAGGCAGGGCATTGGAAAGTTGTAGAGAGATAAAAAATAAATTATGACCAAAAATAATTACCAAACTCGGAGATGAAAAATGAATAACGGTAAAAAAACAAAAGACGAGATATTGGATTTAATATTCAAAGATTTCAAAGTCAAGTATGAATTAAAGGAATTTTCAAAAAAAGATATTGAGGCATTGAATATTTCAGAAGAAAGCAACAAGTATTATGTAGCATGTCCCGTGTCGGAAAAGAAAAAAGTTGCAAAACCAGAAGAAATTGTCCGCCAGTTGTGGATTAACAAACTCACCAAAGAATACGGTTATCCGTTAGAGAGAATTGAAGTTGAATATCCGGTATGGTTTGGTTCCGGGGTAGAAAAAAAATCAGCCGATATTGTAATCCTGCAAAAAGATAAAAATACCGTTTGGATTGTCGGCGAAATAAAAAGACCCGATAGAAAAGAGGGAATCAGACAGTTAAAGTCATATCTTAATGCCGAAGGTTCTCCTATCGGTTTTTGGAGTGACGGAAAAGAATTGATAGTCCTTCACCGTCCATATCCGCACGGTTTTATAACTTTACCCGATATTCCAAGAAACAATGAAAAAATTGAAGATTTAATCAACAAGAAGGTAACGATTGCGGATTTGGAAAATAAAATAAAAGAAAAAGGTCAACCATCGCTGAAAGATTTGATAATTGACCTTGAAGATTTGGTTTTGGCGAGAAAAGGTATTGATGTTTTTGAAGAAACATTTAAGTTGTTGTTTGCTAAACTATATGATGAATTTGCAGCGAGAAATATAAGAAAAGATAATGCTGTGGAATTCAGGGTGAAACTTGGCGAAAGCGACGATGAACTTCTTGATAGAGTATCACATTTATTTATCAGTGCGACTGAAAAGTGGCAGGGTGTCTTTGCATCAAATGAGAAAGAAATAAAACTAAACGGCGCAAGTTTAAAATCGGCAGTAAGTCATTTGGAAAATTTAGTTCTTTTTGAAAGTGATTTGAGAATTATTGACGAAGCGTTTGAATATTTAATCAGCAAAGTTTCCAAAGGTGAAAAAGGGCAGTATTTCACTCCAAGACACGTTATTGATATGTGCGTTAAAATGTTAAATCCTACCGTGGGCGAATATGTTTTAGACCCTGCTTCCGGCTCCGGCGGATTTTTAGTGCATACGATGTTTCAAGTTTGGAAAAACATTAAAAATGAAAAAGACAGAATAAAATATTCCGGTGAATATTTATATGGAGTTGATTTTGACGAAAAAGCGCAAAAGGTTTCAAAGGCGATAATGTTGATTGCCGGTGATGGGTCTTCAAATGTTTTTCGTTTGAATAGTTTAGAGCCCTGGACTTGGAAAGGTGAAACAGGATATGATGCTCTTAAAAAATTTTTGTTGCCCATTAAAGATTACGAACAAAATAAAGAAAATCAAAACGCATTAAAGTATTTGAAATTTGATTTGATATTAACCAATCCGCCTTTTGCCGGAGATATAAACGAAAAAGAGATTTTAAGATTTTACGATATCGCAAAGAAAAATAAAAAAATTGTAAATAAACTCGGCAGACATATACTTTTTCTTGAAAGATGTATCCATTTTTTAAAACCCGGCGGAAGAATGGCGATTGTTTTACCGCAGGGTGTTTTGAACAATACAAATATGGAATATATCAGAGAGTTTTTATTTGACAAAGCGCGGATTTTAGCAGTGGTAGGACTTGAAATAAATACATTCAAACCGCACACAGGGACGAAAACATCCGTTTTGTTTTTACAGAAATGGGACGAAAAAGAAAAACCGTTAAAAGATTATCCGATATTTATGGCTGTATCCAAAAAATCAGGCAAGGACAATTCCGGTGATTATGTTTATAAAAAAGCCGACAACGGAAATTATGCCGTGGACGATAATGGTCACGGTATTATTGAGCACGATTTGAATGAACTCGCCGAAGAATTTATAAAATTCGCCAAAAAAGAAAAATTTGACTTTTGGGGGTAAAATTATGACATCAAATTTAGAAATATTTAAGAATGATTTAGAAAAGCTCATTTCTGATGGGGGGCAGTTATTAAATGCGATGCAATTTGAGTGCCACCCAAAGGAATTTGAAGATGAGGTAAAGAAAGTTCTAAAGACAAAAAAAGAGGTTGATGTTTTAAAAAATAGTTTACCGTCTTTCAAAGATAAATATCAGCATTGGTATTCGGAGTCTTTAGCTATAATAAATTTTCTAATACCCGCTCGGCTTGAAGACTTCGTGAAATTATATGAAAAACCAAAAGGAAGGAAAGACATTGCCTATGGAAATTATGTTATAGAAGATTATCTACAAGGATTGCGAGTAACTACAGGGTTTGGTGAGGCAAAAGTTGAGCCCAGGGCTGCAATACCTCAATTCCAGCAACAATTAAATATCCTAAAATCAGCTAAGAGAAGGTTTGAAAGCTCGCTATTTGATATAAAACAACTTTTGCAAGCGGATTTATTTGATTCAGAATTAGATGCTGCAAAAGAATTACTTAAAAATGGATTTTTAAGAGCGGCTGGTGCCGTAGTAGGCGTTGTTTTAGAAAAGCACCTTGAACAAATTTGCAAAAATCATAATATTGTCACAAGTAAAAAAGACCCAAGTATTTCCGATTATAATGATTTATTAAAAAATCATAAAGTTATAGAAATACCAACTTGGCGTTTTATTCAACATTTGGGAGATTTACGAAATCTATGCGACCATAATAAAAAAGTGGAACCAACTAAAGACAATGTTAATGATTTAATTGAAGGTGCAGATAAAATAATAAAAACTGTGTTTTAATTTTATGTTTACATATTCAATTATTCAAAAATCACAACTTGAAAGTGCTCATCGGCTTGATGCGGAGTATTACCAGCCGGAGTATTTGAATACCGTTGAAAAATTAAAAAATTTTCAAATTAAAAGTATTGGAGAAATTAGTAAAGTTGTCTATGGAACAACACCATCGGGTGGAGTTTTTGAAAAACAGGGAATTCCATTTATCAGGTCACAAAATTTCTCACTTTTAAGTATTGCCGACGATTTTGTTTTATGTTCTGAAGATTTTCATAAACAAAATAAGAAATCGAAAGTTATTTCCGGTGACATTTTATTCGCAGCCGTCGGTGCTACAATAGGTCAAGTGGCTGTTATCCAAGAAAATATTAGAGAAGCAAATATAAATCAAAATATAGCGGCAGTAAAAATAAAAGATGAAAAATTCAATCCATATTTTGTTGGATTGTTTTTTGTGTCTCATTCGGGACAGCTGCAAATTGAAAGGTTAGTAACTGGTAACGCGCAATTTTATCTTAATTCAGAACAAATCAGAAATTTTGTCGTTCCAGTTTTGAACAAAAATTTTCAAAATGAAATTGCCCGAATCGTTCAAAATGTCCAGAAAGAATTGGGAAATTCTAAGTCGCTTTACTCCCAAGCAGAAAATTTGCTTTTGAAGGAGTTAGGGTTAAAGGATTATAAAACTGATGATGAACTCTCGTGTGTTGTTAATTTTTTTGAAACAAAAAATGTCCACCGTATAGACGCAGAATATTTCCAACCGAAATACGAAAAACTTATTTCAAAAATAAAAAAACGAAATACAAAATTGCTCGGTGATTTAGTTTCACTAAAAAAAGGTATTGAACCAGGAGCCGACGAATATCAGGATGAAGGCAAATTATTTATCCGTGTAAGCAGTCTTTCAAAACAGGGATTGATAGATAAAGACCAGAAATATTTAAGTGATGCTTTGTATAATGAACTAAGAAAAAATTACGAACCAAAACAAAATGAAATTTTGCTTACCAAAGACGCTACTCCCGGTATTGCGTATGTTTTGAAGGAACCCGTTGAAGGAATTGTTTCGGGCGGCATAGTGCGGTTAAAAGTTAAAGAAGATGTTGAACCTGAATACATAGCGCTTTGCATAAATTCTCTTGTCGGTCAAATGCAGATTGAACGGGATGCCGGCGGTTCAATAATTATCCACTTGAAACCCGAACAAATTAAAAATCTACAAATACCGGTTTTGTCCCGCCCGATACAGCAAAAAATTACTGACTTGGTCCATAAATCCCACGAATCCCATAAAAAAGCAAAAGAACTTTTAGAAGAATCTAAGCAAAAAGTCGAAAAAATAATTTTAGGAGGCAATTAAAATGAATTTAATTGCAAGTTTTTTAGGTGGTGGTATTGTCGTTGCTGTTATAAATACAATTTATCTTTTTTATTCGGACTGGAGAACCAGAAAGAAAAAATATATTATGGAGCAAATTATAAATTTATATATGCCTTTATATTATTTGGTTTTACAAAATGATACTATTTTTAAACTTCATACAAATATTTTTAAGGCAAGCGAAGAATTAAGAACACATCCAATTGATAATACAATTGATATTTGCAACAAATACGTTGATGAGGTAATAAAAAACAATGATAAAATCATGGAACTTTTAAACTCAAAAAGTTCTTACATAGACATTACTGACAAAGAATATTTTGCTACTTTTTATAAAGATTACATTCGCCAGAAAACTGAATATGATAATTTCAAGCTAAAATTAGACTGGCAAGTTTATGATAAAGTGGGGTATGTGTCATTTATGAGACCGGAATTTATTAAAAGAATTTATGAACAATTAGAAAATAAGAAAAATAGTTATTTAAATTTTTGGAAGTAAGCAAAAGAAATAAAGTTACCTACGGGAAAATGGAAAACGCTTCACATTTTTAATTTGAAAACTTGAAAAAATGATTTTGGTAACGCCAATCAATCAAGTTTCGTACTTTCAAATTTGCTACCTTCAGATTTCCTACTTTGTTACTTTCGTAGTTGTGAAAGTAGTTGAATAGGTCGGGTTTTACCGATGAGTGTTAAAAAATTCGTTATAATTTTTGCCGTTTTAATTTCACCGTTTTTTACTTCCGGGTGTAGCGGTGAGAGGAGGCAAGATATGCACGGAAAAAAGATACTGATATATGATGCCGTAACGGGTATGACTTCGCCGGTGGATAAAATATACAAAACGGACGAAGAGTGGAAAAAACTGCTCACTCCCGAGCAGTACGAAGTCACAAGGAAGCATGCCACCGAAAAACCTTTCGTTTGCGAATTAAATAAACAGAAATCCGATGGAATTTATAAATGTGTCTGTTGCGGAACGGATTTATTTATTTCCAGCGCAAAATTTGAGTCCGGCACCGGTTGGCCCAGTTTTTGGGAACCGGTTTCGGAACACAATGTCGGTTATAAAATTGACAAAAGCAATTTTATGGAGAGGGTGGAAGTGCGGTGTTCCCGGTGCGATGCCCATCTCGGTCATGTTTTTGATGACGGGCCTCCGCCTACCAATAAGCGGTATTGCATAAACTCCGTTGCAATGAAATTCGTCGCCGGCAGTTCTTTCCGCAAGGAAAAGGATGTGAAGACGGAAAAAGCCACTTTCGGTGCGGGATGTTTCTGGGGAGTTGAGGACATCTTTCGCAGTGTAAAGGGCGTCGTTTCCGTCACTGCCGGGTATCTCGGCGGTACGATGAAAAACCCGACATATAGTGATGTAAGTTCAGGTAGAACAGGTCATGCAGAAGTCGTGGAAATAATCTATGACCCGTCGCAGGTTTCTTATGAAGAACTTTTGAATGTTTTTTGGGAGAACCACGACCCGACGCAATTTAACCGCCCGGGGCCCGACGTAGGAAACCAGTACAGGTCTGCCATATTTTTTCACAATAAACAGCAGGAGCAACTCGCAAAAGCGTCAAAAGAAAAACTGGAGAAATCAGGCGAATACAAAAAACGGATAGTTACCGAGATAACGCCGGCTTCCACATTTTATCGTGCGGAGGAATATCACCAGCGGTATCTTGAAAAACACGGTATGTCGGGTTGTCACTTAAAATAAAGGGGATGAAATAAGATGAATATCGGGACCGATTTAGACGGCGTTATTGCGGACAGCGACCCTGTCTATCGTTTTTTTATTAAAAAATTTTTAGGAAGAGAACTGAAAAGAGAGGATGTAACTTCCTTTTTTTACGAGGATTGCCTTGGTATCAGCGTTGAAGAAATGAACAAGGTCTGGGATTTTTTTAATGAGAAAAAGGGCTGGGAAAAAATAGAGCCCGTCGCCGGAGCGATTGAATGTTTGAATAAATTTGCAGTTAAAAATAAAATTTTTGTGGTTTCCTCAAGACCTGCTTTTTTGGAAAAAGTTACCGGGGATTGGCTTGCCCGGTATAAAGTTAACTACGAGAAATTGATTTTAACCGCCGGTCAACCCAAACTAAATGTTGTTAAGGACTTAAACATCACCCATTTTATAGAAGACCGGCTGGATTATGCGCAAGATATGGCAAAGGCGGGAATCAAGGTTTTGTTGTTTGATTATCCGTGGAATCAACATAGTGAAAAACAGTCAAATCTTTTCAGAGTGGAAAACTGGGGCGCGATAAATGAATTTTTTGGAACTTGTTAAGAAAAGACAAAGTGTGAGAAAATATTCAGATAAGCCCGTGCCGAAAGATGCGTTGGAGAGATGTCTTGAAGCGGCACGGCTTGCGCCGTCGGCATGCAATTCACAGCCGTGGAGTTTTATTGTTGTTGCCAGTCCGGAGTTAAAAAATAAAGTTGCGGAAGCGGCGTTTTCCGGAATTTATTCGTCTAACTTTTTCGCGAAGGCCGCCCCGGTTCTGGTTGTGGTTATAACTGAACATTCAAAATTCATCGCATCCCTCGGCGGATATTTCAGAGGGACACAGTATAATCTTATAGATGTCGGAATTGCAGCCGAACACTTTGTCTTGCAGGCGGAGGAAGAAGGACTCGGCACTTGCTGGCTCGGTTTTTTCAACGAAAAAGCAGTAAAAAAAGTTTTGGATATTCCCAAAGATAAAAAAGCGGACATAATAATAAGCGTCGGGTATCCCGTAGACGGTAAAATAAGGGAAAAATCAAGAAGACCGCTGAAAGAAATTGCAAAACTTGTATGAAAATTATTTACTCAGAAAAAGCAGCCGAATATAATATTCCCGGTCATCCCGAAGCGCCTTTCAGGGTGAAAAAAACAAAAGAGTTTTTGGAAAAAATAGGTATGAAGTTTGTTAGCCCGAATTATGCAAAAGAAAAAGATATTCTGTCGGTACATACCGAAGAACTTCTGAATCTTGTCAAGTCGGAAAATTTTTTTGATGCGGACACGCCTGCTTTTAAGGGTGTATATGAAATTGCTATGCTTTCTGCGGGCGCCGGAATTTCTGCCTGCGATTATGCGACAAAAAATGAATTTGCTTTTTCACTGATGCGTCCGCCGGGTCATCACGCCGGCAAAAATTCTTTAGGCGGTTTCTGTTATTTTAACAATATAGCCGTCGCCGTTAAAAAACTTTTAACTTCGCAATCAAAGGTTGCAATTCTGGATATTGATGTTCATCACGGCAACGGCACTCAGGATATTTTTTTAGGCGATGGGAATGTAATTTATGTATCGCTGCACCAGGTTCCGCTTTATCCCGGGACAGGACATAGTTCGGAAAAAAATTGTTTTAATTTCCCGCTCCCGCCCGGAACGGATGAAATATCGTACTTAAAAACACTTGATATCGCGATAGAAAAAATAGTAAAATTTTCTCCGGAAATTGTGGGAATTTCGGTGGGTTTTGATACATATCACGGCGACCCGCTTGCCAATTTTAAGTTAAATAAGGATTCATATAAAAAAATTGCAAAAAAAATCGGCGAAATAAAAGCGGGAAAATTTGCTGTTTTGGAAGGCGGATACAGTCAGGACTTGCCGGAGTTGATAGAAAATTTTTTAGAGGGTATTGAACAATAAAAAAAAAATAGTAAAATGAGTTGGGGGGGGGCTTTATGTTTGAAGGTAGTTATGTAGCATTGGTAACGCCGTTTAAGAACGGTCAGGTTGATTTTGAGGCACTTAAAAAATTGGTTGAGTTTCATATTAAAAACGGAACTAACGGGATTGTTCCTTGCGGAACAACCGGCGAGTCAGCAACGCTCAATTACGAGGAGCATGAAAAAGTTATTGAGGTTGTGGTGAAAACCGCCGCCCGCCGTATTAAAGTCGTTGCCGGAACCGGTTCCAACAGTACCGCTGAAACGATTGAGATGACTACCTTCGCAAAAAAGGCCGGCGCCGACGGTGTGCTTCTCGTTTCACCTTATTACAATAAACCGACGCAGAAAGGACTTTATCTTCATTTCAAAAAAGTTGCTGATGAAATAGATATTCCGATAATACTCTACAATATACAATCCAGAACCGCAGTCAACATAGAGCCGGAAACGGTTGCAAAACTTCATTCTGAATGTAAAAATATCGTTGCAATAAAAGAGGCAAGCGGTTCATTAGAGCAGATGACAAAAATCAGAATGCTATGCCCGAAAATGGACATGCTTTCCGGCGACGATGCCTTAACGCTTCCTTTGATGTCTATCGGCGGTAAAGGTGTTGTTTCCGTCGTAGCAAACATTGTGCCGAAAGATGTTTCAGATATGGTGCGGGCTTACTTGAAGGGTGATGTGGAAAAAGCAAAAAATAGTCACTACAAACTTTTCAATTTGACAAAAGCAATGTTCATTGAGACAAATCCGATACCGGTTAAAACGGCAATGGGTTTAATGGGTTTATGCTCGGACGAATTGCGGCTTCCTATGTGCGCGATGGACGAAAAAAACAAAGAAAAACTTATCAAAGAAATGAAAAATTACGGTTTATTATGATTGAAGGTCGCTCGGCAGTAAATTTTTTCAGACACCGCTCAGCCGACCACCCTGTCGGCTTCGCTCTTATCGTCGCTCCTGAAAGCGTAGTCGCTCCTCAAGGGTCTGAATAAAATTTCTGCCTCGCTCCGGGTAAGTTTAGGTAAAAATATGATTGAAAAAATTCTTGAAAAAATAAGGCAGGCGGAGGATAAATCCGAAGCGGAAATAAAACAGGCGGAAGAAACCGGCATATTGAAAATAAAACAGGCGGAAGAAGCCGGAAAAAAATTAGTTGAAGAAGTTATTAAGGAGACCGAAAAAGAGATAGAGAATTTGACGAAAAAAAGCCAATTGGATACGGCGAAAAAAGAAGAATCACTAAAAAAGAAATCGGAAGAAGAAAAAAATATTATTCGTGAAAAATCTGCGGCGAAAAAAAATAAGGCGATTGATTATTTAATGAAAGAATTGGGTCTGTAATTATGGCGATTTTACAAATAAATAAAATTCATCTTCTCGGTTACATGCATCTTAAAAAAGAAATAATAGATTTTCTTTTTAACAGCGGTGCCGTTGAAATTATAGAGACGGCACGCGGCACTCAAAGGGACTTCACCCCCGTTTCCATTTCCGAAATAGACAAAAAACTTTCCGATATAGATTTTTCCATATCTTTTTTAAGAAGGTTTACGGAAGCAAAAACGAAATTTGTATTCAAGGGATTTCAGATTTTATGTAATGAAGGGTTTTATAGAAAAATAGTTTCGGAATTTAACTATGAAGATATTGTTCAGTTCTGCAAAAATGCGGAAATGTCATTCGTAAAGCTCAAAAGTTCAAGGGAAAAACTTCTGTCGCTGAAAAATGTTCTCATTCCATGGGTATCGCTTAATGTCAGAATGGACTTGATGAGAGACACCAAAACAACAGTTTTTTTTGCCGGGTCTTTAACGCATAAGGATTTGAAAAAAGTCAGAGAAAAAATTGAAAAAGATGTTTATATTGAAACTATTTCGCGGGATAAAAAACATTCCTATTTTGTTGTTCTCTGCGACAAAAAAAAATCAACGGCAACGGCGGAATTATTAAAAGAACATAATTTTTCCAAAACGGTTTTCCCGCAGGTGGCGGAAGCGCTATCTGTCAGGGAATATATGGGCAAGATTGAAAATGAACTTAAATTTTTAACCGATGAAGAAAAATCATTATCTGAGAATATAAAAAAACAGTTATCGTCATCGGAAAATCTGATGATATTATACGATTATTTTTACAACATCAAAATAAAAAATACCGCTCACAATTTTTTGAACGAAACAAAGGAAACATTTTATCTCTGCGGCTGGATACTTTCTAAAAAAGCGAAAGAACTTAAGTCGGAAATAGAAAAAAAATTCCCTGAGACGGAAATATATTTTACGCAGCCACAGCCGAATGAAGATGTTCCCGTCTTTCTCGGAAATAACAAATGGACGGAGCCGTTTAATTTTGTGACGGAACTTTACGGACATCCCGTGCACGACGGAATAGACCCGTCGCCTTTGTTGGCGCCGTTTTTTGTAATATTTTTCGGGTTCTGTCTTACCGATGCCGCTTATGGAATTATTCTTACGGTGTTGTGTTTCGCTGTTCTGAAAAAGATGCGTCTTACGGAAGAGATGTCAAAATTTTTCCGTCTGATGTTTTATTGCGGCTTATCAACTATAGTTTTGGGTGCGTTCACAGGGGGATGGTTCGGCGACCTTTTTGACCGTCTGCCTTCAGGATTTTATTTTCTAAAAAATTTCAAAAACTCACTCATAATGGAAAAAATAAATCCCGCCACACAGCCGCTTAATTTTCTGGTTCTCGCCTTGATTTTAGGAAGCGTACAGGTTTTGTTCGGGCTTTTAGTCAATCTTTATTATCAGTTAAAATTAAAAAATATATTTTTTGCGGTCTTCCAGCAATTGCCGACAGTCATCATACAATTTGTTTTACTCGCTCTGGTAATTTCAGGAATGGGCATTATCTCTTTTGAAAAAAAAGTTTCTATTGTATTGTTTTCAATACTCGGATTGTCAATGTTAAGCATCGCTTTTACCCAGTGGAAAATAAACAAGGCCGTCGGTGAGAAATTGTTCTGGTCTGTTTTTACGAATTACAGTATCGTTACCGGCAATTTTCTTGCCGATACTCTCTCATATGCCCGTCTTTTTGCACTCGGACTTTCAACGGGACTAATGGCGATGGCTGTTAATGAAATATCTTTTTTGGTTCTGAAACTTCCGTATTATATCGGAGTGATTCCGATGTTTGTTTTTTTGACAGTCGGTCATTTATTCAACATCGCAATAAATATGCTCGGTGCGTATGTTCATACAAGTCGTCTTCAGTATCTTGAATTTTTCTCAAAATTTTATGTATCGGGCGGGAGAGTTTTTAAGCCGTTCGGCGAGATAAGAAGATACACGGTAGGAACGAGATAGAAAATAATATTGAGCGAAGCAAAAAATTTGTAAGGAACCTTGAGGAGCGACTTTTCTTTCCAAGAGCGACGAACAGAGCGAAATCCGACAGGGTGGTCGGATGAGCGTTTCCGACAAATTTACTTGCGAGCGAACTTTGGGGGTTTTTTATGGAAGGTTTAATTTTGGCTTTGTTAGGCGGTGCGTTGGCGGTTTTTCTTGCGGGCAGCGGTTCGGCGGTGGGAATCGGATATGCAGGTTCGGCGGCAAACGGCGTTCTTTCTGAACAGCCGGAAAAATTCGGCACTATGCTTCTGCTTGTCGCACTTCCCGGAACGCAGGGGATATACGGTTTTTTAACCGGTTTTCTTGTTTTGTTAAAAACGGGACTTCTTGCCGGTAACATTTCCGCTATTTCTGTCCAGCAGGGTTTTGGAATTTTAGTGGCATGTCTACCGATTGCGGTTTCGGGACTTATTTCGGCGATACATCAGGGAAAGGTCTGCGCTGCGGGTATCGGGGTTGCGGCCAAACATCCCGAAGCGGCAATGCGTGCGATGGTTTATGCTGCTCTCGTTGAAACTTATGCGATATTAGGACTGGTCATAACGATTTTTTTACTCAACGGAATAAAACTTTAATTTATGGCTATTGAAAATATAATTTTAAAAATATCTTCCGAAATGGAAGAAAAAAAAATAAAAATACTTGAGGACTCCGGCAGAAAATGCCGGGAGATTCTCGCTTTGTATGAAAAAGAAGCGAAGAAAATAAAAGAGGAGATGCTTTTTGCCGCCGGAAAAAAAAATAAAGAAGAACAGGAAAGAAAAATTTTGATTGCGAATTTAGAGATAAGGAAAGAAGTTCTTTCCGAAAAAAGAAAAATACTTGACGGGGTCTATACGGAAGTTCTTGAAAAACTCCGCAACTTCCCCCATGAGCGTGTCATAAAAATCATATCGGATAAACTGGAAGAAAATATTTCTGCCGGAGATGAAATTTTAATTTCTGCAAAATACAAAGATAATTTTCCAAAACCTGCAAATGTGAAGATTAAATTTGACGATATAGACGGCATTTTCATAATAAAAAAAGCCGCTTCGGAGGTCAGATTTTCTTTTGAGGAACTGATTTCAGAGTTGAAAGAAAAGACCGAAAGAAAAATATCGGAGATTTTGTTCAATGATTAATATGGATACCAGATACGCATATAGTGTGGGCAAAATCAGAGCACTTGAAACCCGGATTATAAATCTTTCGCAGTTGGAGAAGGTCTGGCATCAAACGGAATTTAAGACGGCTGCGGGTTTTTTTGAGGAAAAATACGGTTTGGAAAACTTTGATAAAGATAATTTTGAACATCTGCTTGACGAACATCTGGAAAAAACCATAAAGACACTTAAAGAAATTGCCGTTGACCGCCGACTGTTTAGTATTTTTTTGTTGAAATACGATTTCAATAATCTTAAAATTCTTTTTAAGAATTTATCCGACAATTCCGTTCTACCTTCGGGTAATTTCTCAAAAGAGGAACTCGCTGAAATGCTCAAGGCGTTTAATTTCAGTAAGTTCGGCGAAATATCAAACATAATTCCCTCAACGCTTCCGGCGATTTTTAAGCAGGATAAAAAAACAGTCTCGCCAGCGGATTATCATCTTGAACAGTTACTTTTTGATGTTTCAATTATGACGGCAAAAGAATATAAAAATGATTTTCTAAGTGATATTCTAAAAAAGCAGATTGATATTAAAAATTTAAGCACTTTTTACAGGTTGGTAAAACAAAAAAGAGAAAAAGACGGTCTTTCAAGATATTTGCTCGCCAACGGCTATGTTGACAAAGAAATTTTTTTAACCGCAGAAAGTTCTCCGGCATCGCTTAAAATCATGCAATATGAAAAACTGCTTACCATAGCAAAAGTTGATTTTGAGAAAGCCGCCGATGATTTTATTACGGATTGTATCGGTTCCGCAAAACGTATTTCCTTCGGGATTGAACCGCTCGTCGGTTATTTATGGGCTAAAGAGATGGAATTGAAAAATGTTCGTATTATTTTATACGGTAAAATTTATAATTTTGAAAAAGAAGAGGTTTTTGCCCAGTTGAGAATTCCTTATGTCCAGTAAAATATGTTTTATAGGGGTTAAAGATACGGTTGATATGTGGCGTGCTTTCTCCGTCCCTGTTTTTTATTCCGATAATGCCGCCGAGACAAAAAATCTTATGTTACGGGCGGTTCAGGAAAAATACGAGTTAATATATGTCGCAGGTGAAATTACCAGCGATGTTTTTAATGAGATTGAACGACTGAATAATTCTAAAGTTGCGGTAATAACTATTTTGCCGGCGATTAAGCCGTCAGAGAAAAAATGGGCAGAGGAGTCACTGAAACATCTGTCAATAAAAGCGGTCGGGAGCAGCAGTAAATAAAAAAATGAATTTGTGAAATGACCCCATTTCAATGGGGTCGTCAATGGAACAAATTCACACCATTATTGTAGCCAGAACTTCAGTTCGGGTGAGCGGAGCGAATAGAAAATTTATGCTAAAAGGCGAAGTCCCGCGCACGACGCGGGGAAAAATTGTGAAGGTGTCGGGACCTCTGGTCGTAGCGGAAGGACTTGAGAATGTCAGGATGTACGAGGTGGTCAGGGTCGGCGAGAAAAAATTAATAGGCGAGGTGCTTGAATTAAAAGACAATTTTGCTTCAATTCAGGTTTATGAGGAAACATCCGGAATAGGTCCGGGCGAGCCGGTGTTTGCAACAGGTTCGCCTCTTTCCGTAGAGTTGGGGCCGGGTCTTATCGGTTCTATTTTTGACGGTATTCAGAGGCCGCTGGATATTATTTCAAACACCTTTGGAGATTTTATCGCCCGCGGAATTGATGTTCCCGCACTTAACAGAGTTAAAAAATGGCATTTTTCTCCCGTATTAAAAAAAGGAGACACGGTGCTCGCCGGCGATATTTTAGGCGAGGTTCAGGAGACATCGCTTATTAAACAAAAAATAATGGTGCCTGCCGGAGTTGAGGGAAAAATAATAAAAATCTCAAAAGGTAATTTTACGGTTGAAGAGACCGTTGCGGAAATAAACTCGCCGAAAACGGAAACGGTTCATAAAGTTTCTTTGATGCAAAAATGGCCGGTAAGAAAACCGCGGCTTTACCGCGAAAAACTTCCGCCGACGGAAATGCTTATTACCGGGCAAAGGGTTATTGATACATTTTTTCCCGTTGCAAAAGGAGGCACAGCTTGTATTCCCGGACCTTTCGGAAGCGGTAAGACCGTCGTTCAGCATCAGATTTCCAAATGGTCGGACGCCGACATAATAGTTTTTGTCGGTTGCGGCGAAAGAGGAAACGAGATGGCGGATGTGCTTCTTGAATTTCCACAGTTAAAAGACCCGAAAACAAACGAGCCGCTTATTAAAAGAACGGTTCTTATAGCGAACACGTCAAATATGCCGGTTGCCGCCCGGGAATCCTCCGTCTATACGGGTATCACCATCGCGGAATATTTCCGGGATATGGGCTATACCGTCGCACTTATGGCCGACTCAACCAGCCGTTGGGCGGAAGCGTTGCGGGAAATTTCGGGTCGTCTTGAAGAGATGCCCGGCGACGAGGGCTATCCCGCTTATCTTTCCACCCGTCTTGCGGAATTTTACGAGCGGGCGGGTTGTGTAATCTGTTCGGGAAGCGATGGCCGGCTCGGCGCCTTAACGATTATCGGTTCCGTTTCTCCTCCCGGCGGCGACCTGTCCGACCCGGTTGTTCAGGCGACTTTGAGGATTGTAAAGGTCTTCTGGTCTTTGGAGGATAAACTTGCATTCGCCCGCCATTTTCCGGCAATCTCATGGCTTAGAAGTTATTCGCTTTATGTTGATTCATTTTCTTCATATCTGGCAAAAAATATAGCAGGTGATTTCTTATCGTATAGAAAAACTGCTCTCCGGATTTTACAGGAGGAGTCATCGCTTGAAGAAATTGTCCGTCTTGTGGGAATTGAGGCGCTTACTCCGTCGGAGCGGCTTATTTTGGTGACCGCAAAATCAATAAGAGAGGATTTTTTACATCAGGTTGCATTTGACCCCGAGGACACTTACACAGCGTTGAAAACTCAATACAGGATGCTGAAAATTATAATTCTCCTTCACAATACATCCGAAAAACTTTTGTCCGACGGGGCAACGCTTGACGAAATTGCCTTTTCGGACGTGAGGGAAAGAATCGCGAGAATGAAATTTTTCAAGGATGATGATTGGGAAAAATTTGATTTATTGGAAAAAGAGGTGCAAAAATGAATGTCGCTCGGCAGTAAATTTCTTTGATAATCGCTCGGGAATTGTCTCGCAGAACCGCGTCCCGCCTGTGCGGGCGCTCTCACTCGGTCGGCTGAATGTTTTAAGCCGACCTCCGTGAAGTTCTGCTCAACAACACCCTCGCTATGCAATAAAATGGAGTTATTATGCAATTTGCTCGTATAATTGGCAATGTTGTTTGCACGCGAAAAGATGATAAACTTGTCGGCACAAAACTTTTGATGGTCCAGCCGGTCTCTATTGAAGGCGAACCTAAAGGAAATCAACTTGTTGCCGTTGATGCCGTCGGTGCCGGCGAAGGCGAACTTGTGCTTATTGTAGCCGGTTCATCCGCCCGTCAGACAAAACGGACGGAAGGCAATCCGGTGGACGCTACAATAATGGCAATCGTTGATTTTATTGAAAAAGACGGCAAGGTTGTCTTCAAAAAAAGTGCAGACAAATGAGGCAGGTAAAAGGTATAAATTAAAGGTTAAAATTTTAAACCTTCAACCTTATTTTAATTTTTAACCTTTAACCTTTAACTTGGTTTTCTTATGGAACTAAACGAAAAAGACGTTTCACTAATCGTTGCCGAAGTAATTAAACGGCTCAATGATTCCGACGAAAAAATAAATATCACGCCGTCCTATTCCGCTGGTCCTGTTTTTAATAATTTAGATGAATGTATATCTGCTTCGGAAATCTCTCAGAAAATTTTGTGGGATTTGGGGCTTGAAAAACGGAAAAAAATTATTCAGGCGATAAGAGATGTATCGGTGAAAAATGCCGAGCGTCTTGCCAGAATGATTGTTGACGAAACAAAAATGGGCAGATGGGAGGATAAGGTTCAAAAAAATCTTCTTGCTGCGGAAAAAACACCCGGTGTTGAGGATTTGCAGCCAACTGCTTTCACCGGTGACCGCGGTCTTACGCTTGTGGAGAATGCGCCTTACGGGATAATCGCAGCAGTTACGCCATCAACAAATCCGGCATCAACAATAATTAATAATGCGATTTCAATAATTGCCGCCGGTAATTCCGTAATTTTTGCACCTCATCCTGCAGCGAAAAATTGTTCGCTGGAGACGATAAAAATTTTGAATGATGCAATCATTTCCACCGGCGGACCTTCGGCTTTGATTTCAACGGTCAATCCGCCGTCAATAGAATTCACCCAGTCGTTATTAAAGCATCCGAAAGTGAAATTGAATCTCGTTACCGGTGGTCCTGCAATCGTAAAAGTAGCGATGTCCGTCGGTAAAAAGACAATCGCCGCCGGTCCGGGGAACCCCCCATGCATCGTTGATGAAACCGCGATAGTGGAAAAAGCGGCTGTGGATATGGTTTCAAGCGCAAGTTTTGATAACGGAATTTTATGCACGGCGGAAAAAGAGACGCTTGTCGTTGCGGATGTCTTTGAACGATTTTTATCTGCGATGAGAAAAGACAATCGTGTTTACGAACTCTCATCAAAACAAATGGACGAACTTGCAAAAATTGTCATAAAAGAACCCGGCGGAAAATGCAAAGAAGGCGTTATGAACCGTGACTATGTCGGAAGAAACGCATCTGTTATTGCAAAAGCAATCGGGCTGGACATTTCCGACGGTATTCGCCTCCTTTGGGGTGTTGTTGATAAAGAGCATCCATTCGTGTGGACGGAGCAACTTATGCCGGTTATGCCCGTTGTCAAAATGAAAGATGTTGCCGAAGCGATAGAATTCGGCATTGAAATTGAGGGTGGCAATCACCACACATTTATAATGCATTCTTTGAACGTGGCGAACCTTACGAAGATGGCACGCAAGTGTCAGGGTTCCATCTTTGTTAAAAATGGTCCTTCGTATATGGGGCTCGGAATGGGCGAGGGCTATGCCGCGCTTTCAATCGCAACCCCGACGGGCGACGGTCTGGTAAAAGCCAGAAATTTCACAAGACCGCTTCGTTGCGTTTTGGTTGATTATTTCAGGATAGCATAAAAATGAATATAGTTGAACTTGTTAAAAACGCGGGTGTTGTGGGCGCTGGCGGTGCGGGTTTCCCGACGCATATTAAACTTTCCGCGAAAGTTGATACCGTTATTGCAAACGGCGCCGAGTGCGAGCCGCTTTTAAGGTGCGACCAGCAGATGATGGCTCTTTATGCCGAGCGAGTTGTGCGCGGCATTCAATTAGTAGTTGAATCCACCGGCGCAAAAAACGGCATAATCGCCTTAAAGGAAAAATATCATAAAGCGACAGAATCATTAGAGCGGGAAATATCAAAACTTTCTCAAAAAAATATTTCAATTTTTCATCTTGGCAATTTTTATCCCGCCGGCGACGAATTTGTTCTGGTTTATGAAGTAACCGGAAAAATTATCCCCGAAGGCGGGCTGCCGCTGGATGTCGGGCTCGTCGTTGATAATGTAGTTACCCTGATGAACATAGCAAATGCCGTTGACGGAAAACCTGTTACCGATAGACCTCTTACGGTTTGCGGCTCGGTAAAAAATCCGCTTACCGCTTTTTTTCCGGTAGGAACGCTTATTTCCGAGGTCATAAAATTTGCCGGCGGTTCGCCACTTGCGGAATACACCGTGCTGGACGGCGGTCCTATGATGGGAACGATTGTTCCGGAGAATGCATCAATTACAAAAAAAACATCGGGAATACTTGTGCTTCCGTCTGACAGCGAAGTCGTCTATCAGAAATCAAACAAGCATGCGGTTAAACAAATAAAAAGCGCCTGCGAGCAGTGTCAGGACTGCACGGAAATTTGTCCGAGATTTTTATTGGGTCACGGGCTTGAATGTCATAAAATTCAGCGTTCAACCTCTGCCGGATTGCAGGATAACATCACGATGGCGTTTATGTGTTGCGAATGCGGGCTTTGCGATTGGGTCTGCCCCGTGAAACTTCTGCCCCGACGGATAAATCAGGAAAGCAAAAAGTTACTTTTCAAACAGGGAATAAAAAATCCGCATCATAAAACTCCGCCGGCAGTTCACCCGATGAGAGAGTACCGGAGAGTTCCTATTGAAAGGGTTTTGGGTCGGCTGGATTTAATTAAATATGATAAGCCCGCACCTTTTACGGATAAAAAATTTGATATTTCAGAAGTTAAAATTCCACTTCGCCAGAATGCCGGAGTTTCTGCAGAAGCCATAGTCAAAGTTGGTGATGTTGTAAAGAAAGGACAACTCATAGCGAAAATTCCGGAAGGGAAACTGTCGGCGAACATTCACGCATCTATAGACGGTAAAGTTACCGAAGTGAGCAATTTCATAAAAATTGAGAGGTAATTTATGATTCAGCCGGCGATAGGATTTATTGAGACGAATTCAATTGCAAAAGGGATAGAGGCGTCGGATGCCATGATGAAGGTGGCAAACGTTGAACTGATAGACGCTTATGCCATCTGTCCGGGCAAATATCTGGTTTTTATAACCGGTCCGCTTGCCGATGTGCATCCGTCGGTGGACCTCGGCGCCGAGACGGCGGGTGTTACTCTTATAGATAAATTTGTAATACCGAACGTCAATCAGCAAATTGTTCCCGCTATTCTCGGCACTTCCAAAGTTGAAAATTTTGAGGCGGTCGGCATAATAGAAACGTTTACGGTCGCAAGTTGTATCCGCGCCTCGGATGCCGCCGCAAAAGCCGCAAAAATTTCTTTGATAGAAATTCGTCTGGCAAAAGGCCTGGGCGGAAAATCATTTGTCACGCTTTGTTCCGACGATGTCGGCGCCGTCCGTTCCGCAGTCAATGCCGGCTGTGAGTTAATAAAAGACGAAGGCGTCTTAATCAGCCGTGTGGTAATTCCAAAAGCCCATCAGGAATTAAGAAGGACATTGTTGTGAAAAAATATTATTTTTCAATTTTGTTTCTCGTTATGTTTTATCAAATTGCTAATTCATTGGAAAATACTTCATACAGAATTCAGACGCTCGGCAGTGATTTTCAGGGTATTATTGACGATGAATATACCGATATTCTGGCAAATCCGGCACGATTGAATGCAGTTGATAAAAAACAGGTTTATGTAAAAGCTGCTTCTCCGCTTACAGTTGGTTATATGACAAGTAAATTCGGTTGTCTTGTGGAAGGTTATGAATCATTAAATCAAAGAGAAAATAGAGATGAACGATCTATTATGTATACTTGGGCGCCTACAGTAAAACACAGCAGTGATAATCTAACAACATATAAAACACAAAATGAAACGCTTGATTTCCTATTCTTTAAACCCATCAATAAAGGCAAAATTTCTTCAGGCATTGGATTTTTTGGATCAAAAAATAATTATGTTTATAATAATTCGCCAGATAATAGATATAACTGGCATAATGCTGGTGAACAAGATATAAAATATATTGACTTGTCAACGACTAAAATAATTGGGTTGCATAGTTCTATCAGTAAATACCAAACTAATATAGAAAATATTTCCGGCAAGATGGTTGGAGGTTTTTATAAACAAGATAAACATAAAAGCAGGGAATTTATATCAACTTTAATTATATTGCAATCTAAAACAAAAAGTAGAAGTTACGAATATAATTACAATGATGAAGACCCAGATGGAAATGGAAAAGATAAATGGGGCTATGATATTTCTACTACGCCCTACATTAACTGGGATTCAGCAGAAATAATAAGTAAATCCCCAGCATCATTTAAATTAGGTGGTGAAGTTGAATATAGAAATAGAACTAATACAAATAATGGACAAAGTGGATTGGTTTTTGGAGTCGCATATCAGCCCACAAAAACAAAAACGGATGATATTTCAACATTCCAAACTTTTTCTGTGAGAGGAACAACTGTTACTGATGTGGTCAATATTTCTTCCGGAACAACTGTAAGTGAAGGTAATAAATATAAGTTGTTTCTCGGTTGGGGTAAAAATGTCGGTTTTGTGCAGAATAAATTATTTTTTGCTTTTGCCGGTCGGATGGATGTCAGTTATGAAGACATAAAGCAGGAAAGCGATGATATTGATACAACTTTAACGGAAAGAAGCAGACAGTTGACGACTAAAATTGCTTTTCCTATGGGTTTGGAATATTTTTTTTCAAAAATTTTGACATTGCGGATGGGATTTACATATTACATAAATGGTTCATTCAAAGATGAAAATGTCTTAACAGATTCGGAGAATAGATATTCTCTGCAAAATAAAAGTATCAGTCAATCAACGAATTATCGTGCAGGATTTGGCATCAACCCGTTTGATTATTTATTGGTAGATTTTACAACTTCAGGCGATGTATTAAATGCAAATTACTGGAAAGCACAGGTAAAATACAGTTTTTAAAAAGGAAAATTAGTTTATGAACATCATTATCGGTTCCGACCATTCGGGGTTTAAGTTAAAAGAAAACCTTAAAAAATTTTTGCAGGGGTTGGGTCACAACGTTTTTGATTTCGGATGTTATTCCGAGGAAGCCGTTGATTGGCCGGATATAGCGTTTTTGGTTGCGGAAGCCGTCGTAAAAAAAGATTACGAAAAAGGCATTTTGATAGACGGCACCGGCGGGGCAATGCCGCTGGCCGCCAATAAAGTTCCGGGAATTAGGGCAATCGGTGTCTATAACGAATTGACAGCCAGATTTGCCTCCGAGCATGACGATGCCAATATCTTATGTTTGGGTGCAAAAATGGTTGGCGATTTGGAAAATCAGGAAATCGTAAAGGTCTGGCTTGAAACGAAATATGCCGGCGGAAGACATCAGCGCCGTCTGGATAAAGTAGCGGAGATAGAAAAAAAATATTCAAAATAAGGTTCGTTCGGGAATTGCTTCGCAGAAACGCCTCGCCTCTGCAGGCGGGCTCGCGCTCGTTTCGCTGAATGTAAATGCGAAACTCCGCGAAGTTCTGTTCAGCAACTCCCTCGCTCATCAATATAGATGGTATGAATATGAAAATTGCAATCGGCAGCGACCATCGGGGATTTAGATATAAAGCGGAACTGATAAAATATTTGTCAAAAGATTTTGATATAAAAGATTTCGGGACTTTTTCTGAAAACAGTTGCGATTATCCCGATTATGCGGAAAAAGTTGCGAATGCGGTTGTGTCAAAAAAATATCAGAGAGGAATTTTAATCTGCGGTTCTGGCAACGGGGTGTGCATTGCGGCAAATAAAGTCAAAGGTATCCGCGCATCAATCGGTTATTCCGTAAAAGCGGCGGAATTTTCAGTAAGGCACAACGCTGCAAACGTCATCTGTTTTTCCGAAGATTTTCCTTTATCAATGATTAAAAAAGCAGTTAAAAAATTCCTTGCGGCAAAATTTGAAGGCGGTCGTCATTTAACGAGAATTCAAAAAATAAAAAAAATTGAGGAGGGACAATGAGACAAGTCAAAAGTAAAAAGTTAAAAGTAAAAAGTTATTGGATTTTTTTCTTACTTGCTTACTCACTTACTCACTTACTCACTTTTTGTTATTCGCAGGATGTAAATCAACTTGTAGCGGAAGGCAACAAACTTATAAAAGAGAAAAAATATGATGAAGCGATAAAAATACTTTTGGAAGCAAAAAAATCTGACGACAAATCGCCGCTTCCAGATGTCGCACTCGGAATGATGTTTTTACACAGAGACAGTTTATGGGAAGCCGAAACGCATCTGAAATCTGCCGAAAAACTTGACCCTGAACTGTGCGGAATCCAATATACACTCGCACTTCTTTACGAAAAAAAGGGGGAAAAAGAAAAAGCAATTTTATATTGGAATAAACTCGTCAAAAACTCCGATTTCAAAGAAGTAGCCAAAAAGCACCTTCAGTTTTTAGGAGGTGGGAAATGAGACAGATAGAAGTTAGAAGTCAGAAGTTAGAAGTTAGAAGAAAGAATTGGTTTTACCTTTTACCTTTTACCTTTTACCTTTTACCTTTCTTCTCCGGTTGTGCGACGACAAAAACAGTGGTAAAAAAAGGATTCACTTTTTCCGGTATAAAAAAAGTTGCCGTGTTGAAATTTTCAGGTAACGGCGGTGCGGCGGTTAGCAATGAATTCATAAGGCAGTTTTTAGCGGCGGGTATAAATGTGGTTGATAAGACGGATGTTGAGGTAATTTCAGACGCAAAATCACTCGGTGCGGATGCGATTATTTCCGGAAATGTCGTTGAATTCAATCCGTCAAATAAACTTCTGATATTTAAGGAAAAAGGCGATATTGTAATCTCGGACAGGGTTTATCCCATCAGCGGAACAACCGTTCTTCCGTCGGGTTCAGCATTCGGATTAGAAGATGCAAATGTGTACAGCGTTTCCGCATCCGTTTCCGTTTCGGCAAAAATAACGGATATTGCAACTGGCGAGGTTGTCTGGAGCGATTCAAATTCTTACGAGGCATTAGACATAAACACAGCAGTTGGTTTGGTTGTTGGTTCATTAAAAAAATCACTGAAGCCCTACTGGAAGGAACTTCAATAAAAGTCGCTCGTAAGCAAATTTCTTTGAGACGCTCGTTTGCCACTCGCTCTGCAATTTGCTCCTGGAAAGAAGAAGTCGCAAATTGAGGCTCTGCATAAATTTCTTACTTCGCTTCACGATTTGAAAGGTGATAAAAATAATGTTTGCGGGAAAAATTATAGGAAGGGTTGTTGCAACTCAAAAATACGAATCGCTGGAAGGAAGAAAACTCCTTCTGGTTCAGCCGATGGGTTGGGATAAAAAGCCGAAAGGCGAACCGCTTGTTGCCGTTGATGTGGTAGGCAGCGGTTCCGGCGAGTTTATTTTTTATGTTGCCGCCCGCGAGGCAGCGGTTGCCTGCGGCGGAACATCATTAGCCGATACTCCGCCGATTGATGCAGCAATTGTCGGGATAATTGACGGAGTTAAACTCGCTCAATAGTAAATTTCTTTGAAACGCTCGTTAGAACTCGCTCTGCAATTTGCTTCTGGAAAGAAAAAGTCGCAAATTGAGGTTCTTCAGAAATTTCTCCTTCGCTCGCAGTTATGAGGAATTAAAAGAAATGTTCATTGCAAAAGTTGTCGGAAACGTCTGGGCAACCAGAAAGCATAAATCATTAGAAAGTACAAAACTTCTTTTGGTGAGACGGCTTGACGGCGTTTCCGGAAAATTTTTAGACGAAGATATTATGCTTGCTGTTGATAAATACATTGGCGCCGGCGTCGGCAACACCGTTTTGATTATGGATGAAGGAAATTCCGCTCGCCAGATATTAAATGACAAAAAAGCACCGGTGCGAACCGTCATCTGCGGGATTGTTGACACGGTATTTGTAAAAGGTCAAACCAAAAAATGGCACTGAAATTAAATATGATTAAAATGACTTCAAGGGGTAAAAAAGAACTTGTTAAATTGTGTAAAATATACGAAGACATCTTTTATGTTAGAGAGCGGAAAAATCCGCCGTCAGATGGGCAATGGACTATTGATGATTTGTCGGATATGGCAGAAAATGGTCGCCAAATCGTTGGCCTTCTCGAAAAATATTTTTATAGGGGGCAGGAGTGAATCTTTTTTCAACAAATGGTAAAAAATTTAAGACAGTAATTGAAAAAAATACTTTTTACTTTTTTAATCCTATTTTTCAAGAGAAGTATGAAAGTTATATAAACTCGCTTACTGAAACGTTGCTTGTTTTAAAAAATCAACTTGAGACAGAAGGAATAAAAAAAGAGATCTTTGAAAAATTACTTGAAGATAAATCAAATGGGTTAAGAGCATTACTTGCATTAACAGGTTTTTCTAACGAAAACTTAAAAAGATTGATTACGGTTATTAGAATTATTGAAAATTCGGAGTTATCAAAATTGGTCTATAAGGGCAAGTGGATTGAAAAAGAAAAACTTACTGAAATTGAAGAATGGTCGGACGCAAAGATCATTAAATTAGTCGCTGAAAATCCCTATTTTAGAAAAGGCATAGTTAATATTTTTTTTGAAGGTTCTACTATTCCGGTTCTTGCTGATACACTTCCATTATTTGAACTTAAAAAGTTAAGTATATCAAAATTAAAATTTGAAACTTCGGCCATGATTGATACTCTTGTAAGGTATAAAGAGAAAGGATCTTATTCAGGTAAAGCGGAAAACAATCCAGAATTTTTATTGAAAAATATTTTAGAAAAATTAAATTTAACTTTTGAAAAAGGTGATTTAACGGAACTTCTAAAAAATGAAAAAGTCGCAAAGCGCACAATGGATTTTATCATTCCGAACAAGAAAAAACCTAAAATTATTATTGAAAGTTCATTTCTTGTTACCACATCTTCCGGTCAAGGCGATAAATCAAAAACCGAAGGGAATATTAACGGTTTGATAAAAAAATATTATCCGAAAGCCAAATTCATTGGTTTTGTAGATGGAATTGGATGGTATGTGCGCAAAGGAGATTTACAGAGGATGGTCTCTGCATATGATGATGTTTTCACGTTTCATAAATCTGAATTAGAACGATTTGAAAAGTTTTTACTAAAAGCGATTATCTTATAAAAAATGATAAAAAAATATTTAAACAAAATAATTCAAGGGGATTGTTTGCAATTATTAAAAACTATTCCAGATAATAGCATTGATATGACATTCGCTGATCCGCCTTTTAATTTGAAAAAAAAATACAACGGGTATAGGGATAGTTTGGAATTTCAGGAGTATCTAAATTGGTGTGAACAATGGGTTTCTGAGATGGTAAGGATTACGAAACCTACGGGGTCAATATTTGTACATAATATACCTAAATGGTTGACTTATTATTCTATGCACTTAAATAAAATTGCGGACTTCAAACACTGGATTTGCTGGAATGCGCCTACCGCACCAATGGGGAAGACGTTACAGCCGGCACATTATGGAATTTTATTTTATGCAAAAGAAAAAAGCAAGTTAGAATTTTATGAAATAAGATGTCCGCATAAAAGAGAAAGGAAAAGCAGTTATTTAATGAAAGATTATGGCGGGAAAAAGCCGCTGCTGCATCCATTCGGTCCGCTTGTATCTGATGTATGGTCTGATATTCATAGAATAAAACATAATAAATTTAGAGATGAACATCCGTGTCAATTGCCGGTGCATTTGCTTGAACGCATTATTTTGATGGCAACAGACGTAGGCGATGTGGTTTTAGATCCATTTATCGGGACTGGGACTACTGCAATTGCTGCAAAAAGATTGGGTAGAAATTTCATTGGTTTTGAGTTGGATAATAACTACGTTGAAATTGCTAAAAATAAATTGTTAAAAGAAAAAGCCAATTCAAAAGTAGATAAAAGTTGGGTAAGTATTTATTTGGGAGAGATTGTTACATTGAGAGATGGAGATTGGGAACATCTGAAAGAATATTTCTATATACCGGCAGATATTACACAAATAGATTTTACTCCTATAGTTCTTAAAAAGAATTTGAAAATTATAACACCAGTAAAGCATTGCATAAATAATAATGTTAAAAAAATTACTAATCAAGATTTATTTGATTTGGCCTCTGTCTGATAGAAAAAAGGGAATAAGTACAATAAATTTAATTTCGGCACAAAAATATCAGCAACGATATGAAAAAATTTTTATCTTTTATTGTTTTTGTTTTGGCCGCGTCGCTTTCCTTTTCCCAAGAAGTTGACTTGACCGTCTATAATCAGAATCTCGGGTTGGTGAAGGATAGACGGGAGATAAAAATTGACAAGGGCGTGCAGAAGGTTGAGTTCACCGATGTCGCGGCGCAGATTGACCCGACAAGTGTGCATTTCAAATCGCTTACACATCCAAACAAATGTTCAGTTCTGGAACAGAATTTTGAGTATGACCTGATTTCCCGGGAGAAACTTTTACAAAAATATATCGGTAAAGAAATAGAATTAGAGAGGCGGTTCGGTAAAGATGGTGAGAAAAAAGAAATGGTCAAAGGCACATTGCTTTCAACAGCCGGCGGACTTACAATAAAATCGGGCGATAAGATTCTTGTCAATCCGTCGGGTGAAATTTCACTTTCAAAACTTCCCGAAGGGCTTATACTTAAACCGACACTTTCTTGGGTTTTAGAAAACGAAATTGCCGGCGAGCATAAAATTGAAGTGGATTATTTAACAAACGGAATAAACTGGAATGCGGATTATGTTATTGTTTCCGATAAAGATGATAAAAATCTGGATTTAACCGGTTGGGTTACTATTGATAATAAATCGGGTGCAACATATAAAGACGCAAAATTGAAACTTATTGCCGGAGATATTCATCGTGCAGTCCAGCCGGGTTTCCAGCAGGAAAATGTAATGTATGCCGCAAGAACAAAAACTGCTGCTCCGCAATTTGAAGAAAAATCTTTTTTTGAATACCATCTTTACACTTTACAACGCCGAACAACTGTTCGGGATAACGAAACAAAACAGATTGAATTTGTTTCCGGGACAAATGTGCCGGTAAAAAAACTTTATATTTATGACGGTGCGGTGCAAAAATTTTACGGGTATAATCAATGGTCGCGTGCGGACAGAAATTACGGAATTCAGTCAAACAAGAAGGTTTATGTAATGCTTGATTTCAAAAATTCAAAAGAAAACAATCTGGGTCTTCCGCTCCCGAAAGGCAAAATGCGGGTATATAAAGAGGACTCCGACAAGTCATTAGAATTTATCGGCGAGGATTTTATTGAACATACTCCGAAAGATGAAAATGTAAGAATTTATCTCGGAGATGCTTTTGATATCGTCGGTGAAAGAGTTCAGACGGCCTTCAAAAATGGGGATGACTTTGCCGATGAAACATTCAAAATTACAATAAGAAATCACAAGGAAGAACCGATAGAGGTTCGCGTCGTTGAAAAACTTTACAGGTGGTCTAATTGGAAGATTACGCAGAAATCACAGGACTATGAGAAAAAAGATTCGCGGAAGATAGAATATAAATTAAAGATTCCGAAGAACGGCGAGAATGCGATTACATACACGGTGCATTACTGGTGGGATTAAAAAGGAAGGTAAAATATGGACAAAAACATGGTTGAAAAAATCACGAAAGAGGTTGTGGCGAGGTATTCTAAAAAATCGGATGTGCCTGCGCTCAAGCAAAAAATCCTTGCGATTTTTATGGGCGGCGACAGAAATCTAACCGATGTAATTTCTGCCGTTAAAAAAATCTCCGAAAATTATGAGACGAAAATTCTTTTAACGAAAAGCGCGGAAAAAATTATAGGATTTGAAAAACTATCAGGTATAAAAGCCGAGATAATTAAAGATGACGGCGGGCAAAATCCGACGGTGATTTCTTCATGGCCCGATATGTTAATTATTCCGGTTCTTACTCTCAACGGTCTTACAAAAATTGCAGGGCTTGTCCCGGATTCTCTTAACTCCAACATAATTATCGGCTGTCTTGAAAGGGGAATACCGATTGTTGCAGTGCGTGATTCCATCTGGTGTTCCTGCTATACCCCGCCGCCGTCAAACAGTCCGCTTTACAGAAAAGTTGAGGAATATATCGGACAGATTAAAAGTTACGGGATTAAAGTTATATCGGCGACTGAACTGGCGGGTGAAATATTGGGTTCATCTATCTCCGCCAATGCGTCTAATCGTGAAGTAAAAATTGTTATGTCATCTTCCGGGAAAGTATTTGATAATAAATTAAAAATCGGCGGTCCGTCTTTGGAAACAAATAAATCATCTTTTAAAGTCAAAACAATTACCGGTGATGAGTGTCCTGCGTTCACAAAACCTGAGATAGAATGTGTGGAATGCGGAAAATGTGTGGAGAAAAAATCGGGTTCTGTGCAGACAATCGTTGCCGCGGGTGCAGACAGGATTTCGGCAAAAGATACAAAAAATATCGGCGAACAACTGGCACCTATGATTGACCATACATTATTGAAAGCAAATGCTACACAGGAAGAAATCGGAAAACTTTGCGAGGAAGCAAGGAAATACGGTTTTGCATCCGTCTGTATAAATCCCGGATATGTCTCTCTGGCGAGCAAACTTCTTGCCGGTTCAACCGTTAAGGTCTGCACTGTTATAGGTTTCCCTCTTGGTGCTACGACCCCGACGGTGAAATCGATTGAGGCCCGCGATGCTATTGCAAATGGTGCCGATGAGATTGATATGGTAATAAATGTGGGTGCGTTAAAGAGCGGGAATTATCAACTTGTGTCGGATGATATAAAATCGGTCCGTGAAGCGACTCGCGGAAAAATTTTGAAGGTAATTCTTGAAACATCGTATCTTACAAAAGAAGAAAAAATAAAGGCATGTCAGTTGTCAAAAGATGCCGGTGCGGATTTTGTAAAAACATCAACGGGGTTCGGTCCTTCGGGTGCGACGGTTGAGGATATACAACTTATGAGAGAAACAGTCGGGCCTGCAATGGGTGTCAAGGCTTCCGGCGGAATTAGAACTCAGGAAGACGCGAGAAAAATGGTTGAGGCGGGTGCTACGAGAGTCGGCGCATCGGCGTCTGTCGCAATTGTTGAAGGTAAGGATGCAGGAAAAGGGAAATATTGAGAGCAATTGCAAAAGGAAAAAGGAATAAGGAATAAGGAAGATTGAAATTTTAATTTGCAATTTTCCTTTTGTAATTTGTAATTGCTGATACAGGAGGTTCAGATGGCAGAAGTAAAAGATGCATTGGGGATGATTGAGACGCGGGGACTTATCGGTATGATTGAGGCATCGGATGCGATGGTTAAGGCAGCGAAGGTTCGTCTTGTCGGGTTTGAAAAAATCGGCACGGGACTTGTTACAACTATGGTCAGAGGAGAAGTCGGAGCAGTGCGTGCCGCAGTTGAAGCCGGCGCCGCCGCTGCGCAGAAAGTCGGCGAACTTGTGGCGATTCATGTAATTCCGAGACCCGACGAACAGTTGGAAAAAGTTCTCAAAAAAATTGAGTCCAACTTTTAAAAGACAGATTACAGCGATTAAAACACGATTACAACGATAAAAATATCGCCGGTATCGTTGCCCTTATCGTCGTAATCGGATTTTTATATGGTTACCGAAAAGGAAATTATTGATGTCATAGCGGACGAAATGGCTGATGGCTTGCCCGTCGGAGGCGTTTCATCTTACAAAAGCGGTTTTTTCACAAAGGATAAGTGGCTCAAATCGCATTCTACTATTACGGCAAAAAAAAATCTTATTACGGAGTTTGAAATAAGAAAAATAATTGTAACGGGCGCGAAAACATTAAGAATTTCTAAGGATACCATTATAGGCCCGCTTGCTCTTGAAATTATTCAGGAAAAAGGAATTAAGATTTTAAGAGAATAGTTTTTTGCAAACCTATTCAACTACTTTCGCAACTACGAAAGTACGAAAGTAGTTTATGGATTGTCGTCGGAAAAGCAGTTTTTTATATTTAAATTTTTTCATCAAAAGGAGTTATTATGAATGTTCCTGAACTTTTGCAGACAATGCTGAAAAAAGGTATTTCGGACATACATTTTAAGGTCGGCAGTCCGCCTTCCATAAGAATTAACGGCAAACTTGTGTCCACCGGTTTTGAAAGTTTCACTTCCAAGCATATAGAGGAAATTGCTTACGGACTTTTAAGTAAAGAGCAGAAAGAGATATTTAATGCTGAGGACGAAATTGATATGTCTTACGGTCTGGAAGGTGTTTCAAGATTCCGGGTTAATATCTACCGTCAGCGAGGAACGGTTGCACTTACTTTAAGAGTTGTTCCGTTGAAGGTAAAAACATTTGAGGAATTGAATCTTCCGGCTAACATATTAAAAAAACTCGCTGAAGAACCCAGAGGTCTTATACTATTCGCAGGTATAACCGGCGCCGGAAAGACAACCACTATGAATGCGGTATTGGACTACATAAACGAAAATTTTGCCTATAAAATTGTGACCATTGAAGACCCTATTGAATATTTTCACAAAGATAAAAAATCATTTATAAGTCAGCGGGAAGTCGGAGCCGATACGAAGTCCTTCGGCCGCGGATTAAAATATGTTTTAAGACAGGACCCGGATGTTGTTTGTATCGGTGAAATGCGGGATTTTGAGGCGATATCAGCGGGGCTAACCGCCGCCGAAACGGGACATCTTGTTTTGTCAACTATTCATACTATGGATACCGTTCAGACGATGGACAGAATAGTTGACGCCTATCCGCCGCATCAGCAGCATCAGGTAAGGATTGCTCTGGCAAATGTAGTAAAAGGTATCATCGCCCAGCGGCTTATTCCTACTATTAAGGGGGATGTTCGCATTCCTGCCACGGAAATTCTTATAGGAACTTCACTTATAAGAAAAAATATCTCCGAAGGTAAATCATCCGAAATTTATAAACTGATGGAGCAAGGCGAGTATTACGGTATGAGGACATTTGACAATGATATAATTAAACTTTATAAGGATAAAATAATTACGCTTGAGGATGCTCTTGAAAATGCGACCAATCCCGACGATTTAATGCTAAAGATAAAAGGGATTGACAGGGATGAAAAATAAAATTAAGGACTAATTGAAATGGCTGATAATAATTGGACTATATTGCCGGAATTTGACGAAGGTCATCAGAACAGGTATATTGTGATGGTATCCGCCCGGTCCGTTGCCGCCGATGTTGCGAAAAAATTTCCGAAAATTTGCTCTGAGCCGTTTGAATTAAAAAACGACAAATACTCGTGGGGACTTTATATTGATAATTCCACCCGTGATGAAAGAAAAAATATTTACAAATTTTTTTTAGGTGAAACGGATAGTGTTCAGGAACTGAAAAAAGAGGAAGAAATTAAAGAGGTTATTTCGGACCTCAACAATATTTTTTCCACCCTGACAAAAGACGAGCAAAGGCATATAGAGGAAGAAATCCCGGCAAAAATAGAAAGTATAGAAAAATTTGCCGAAAAAAAATCGGAAGAAAAAAAAGTTGAAGCGAACACTTTAGAAACTGTTCCTGTTGTAAAAGAAGAGGCAAAACCTCAGGATGTTACGCTTGTTGAATCGGCTGATATTTCAACAAAAGTGTCTGTTCCGTCAGTCGAAACAAAGCCGGAAATTTCACCGCCTTCAGTATCAGTAGAAACAAAACAGGAACCATCAGCGGAAATAAAAATTGAGATTGAACGCTTCGGCGAATCCGCATCTTCATCGGTATCGTCTTCTCCCGCGAAAGAAGAAGTGCCGGTTGAGTCATCGCCCGCCGTTAAAGAAGCGGCAGTGTCGTCTCAAACCGCTCCATCGTCCCCTGCTGCCGAGTCAATAAAAGTCGGCTATCTATATCCGTTGCCGTCTCCGGAGTCACTTGAGAAATTTATCAATCAATTAAAAATGATAACTGAAAAATCAATGAAAATTCCGATTTATCTTGAAAAAGTGTCAGAGACCGGGTATAACATTCCGGGACCGAATGATTTTAACTTAATTATCTCCGCTGCAAAATCAAAAAAAGCGGATATTATTTTAGCCGTTATCCCCGACGGTATTGATGATATACGGCTTTTTATAGATACCGCCTGCCGGAGAAACGAAATTTTGTATATGGTTGCCCAGCAGAGTCAGCTTGATAAAAAATTCTTGTTTGTAGATATGGCGATTGAGCTGCTTCTTATAAAGAAAAAGTTGAGATAGGAACACGGAACAGAAGCGGAAATTGTAGGGGCGGATTCATCCGCCCGTTCCGCGGGTTTTTCAAAGTTCTGTGTCAGTTCTGCGGTAGTTAAATGATAATAAAATGGGAAATAATTCCTTATCCGTCGGAAAAATATCCGGACAGATACAAGGTTAATATCAAATGCGACTATGCCGACTTAAAAAAAATAACGGATTTTTACGGTAAGCGTTGCGGGTTACCGTGGAAATCAAAATCTGCAGATTTCAGTTTTTCATTTTATATCTACAAAATGACCCCGAAAGGAGTTGAGGAGTTTGAAAATAAAATCAAGGAATTACAGTCCGTCTCGGAAGCACCGCCGCCGTCTCCGATAACAGGAGAAAAAAAAATAGAGGCCGTGCCGGTCGTTCAAGCACCAGAAGGACATGTCGGTTCGGGCGACAGAAGGGAGTCCCTGGGGGGGAAATCTAAAACATTCCCCGCCGGCGAAAAACCGGACAGTTTTTTTTCGCAAGGTCATGAAGGGTTATCCGCCCGCACTGAACCAAGGGCTTCTGTTTTTCCTCCACGCTCCTCGAAAAAACAGGCAACTTCCGAGGAAATAAAAATAGCAAAGGAACTTTCGTCAATTATTGATTTTGATGTTTTTGAACCGGAAAAGTTAGAGGGTATAGAGATAAAAAAGGAGATTATTTCGCAAGACAAGGTAATTGAGCCGAAAATAGAAAAAGAAGAAACGGTTTTCAAGCCGTCGGCAATTGAATCGACCGAAAGACGGTCTGCAGAGGTAACACCGAAAAAGGAGTCGTCGTCGGAACAACGGACAATATCAGTAGGAATAATTTTTCGCAGCGGTCAGGAGGAATTGCCGAGAATTATTGAGGACAATCTTTTAAGGAGCATTGCCGGCAAAAAACTGAAATATAAAATTAAGGTTGTATTCTCAAAAGGGTTTTTGGTTTTTTCAAAGGATGATATAAATGATGCGATTGCGGAATGCAAAGAGAAAAATGCATTCTCGGTAATTATAGCGGGTGAGCCAAAACTTGCCGAAGTTCTGCACGAAGAACTGAATTCCGCCGGCATATTTACCGAGCATATAAACACAACGGATGTGAATAAAAAATCGCTTTACTTTAACATAGCGACAAGTATTATTCTGGCAGAAACAGAAAAAAGCAATTAAAAGATTGAAAGATTAGGAAAGATTGAGAAAGATTTAATTTTTGTAATTTTTCCAATAGGTTTTATAATGATTAAAAAATGGGATTTGATGCCGTCGCCATGCGACCGCGATAAAAACAGATTCAAACTTCTGATTTCATGTTCTGACAGCGACCTTGCTGAGATTGTCAAACTTGTCGGCAGCGACGCAGGGAAGCCCTTCACGCCGCTTTCCCAGGATTACAATTTTGCAATATATATTTATAACCTTTCGGATGTAAAAAAATCGGAAGTGGAAAAATTTCTTAAAGAAAAATGTTCCGTAGATAAAGTTGATAACGGAGCCGCACCGGCCGAAGGGGGTCCCCGTGTGGGAAGCGACCTTGAGGAAATTTTGGAAAAGGTTGCCGAAGTTGCTCCGTCCGCGCCGTCAAATCCGCCTTCCGTATCCGGCCAGCCGGTTCAGAAAAAAGAGGAGCCCTCGCTAAAACCGGAAGTATCTTCCGAAAAAAAATCTTCACCAGACGGAAACGATTTCTGGAAGCCGAAATTGAATCTGCGGTACATTTTTGACGAATTTATCGTCGGTTCAAACAACCGTTTTGTTCATGCTGCTGCCTGGGCTGTTTCTCAAAATCCCGGCAAGACATATAATCCGCTTTTCATTTACGGCGGCGTCGGTTTGGGAAAGACCCACATAATGCAGTCAATAGGAAACACGATAAAAGACAGAAATCCGTCGGCAAAAGTGCTTTATATCACAACAGAAAAATTTACTGCCGAAGTTATTGAGGCGGTGAAAAACGGCACGCTTTTGGAATTCAGGGAACATTACAGGTCATTGGATTTACTTCTTGTGGATGATATCCAGTTTTTATCGGAGGCGGAATCCACCCAGGAAGAATTTTTTCATACTTTCAACATACTGCACGAGAATCAGAAGCAGATAGTCATGACAAGCGATAAACCGCCGAAAAAACTTGCAAGCATAGAAGACCGTCTGAAATCCAGATTTGAGTGGGGACTTATTGCGGATATAAAACCTCCGGATTTGGAAACGCGCGTCGCGATTCTTAAGAAAAAAGCTCAGAACGAGCAAATTGAAGTGGACGATAAAATTCTTATTTATATTGCCAGTAAGTTGAAATCTAATATTAGAGAACTTGAGGGTTTTCTGAAAAGGATTAAGGCATATTCTGCAATGACCAACCTTCCGATGAATATGGAGTTGGTCAGGGATTTTATCGGCGAACTTCTTCCCGAAACGGAACTGGAAGCGGCGGAATTGCCGCCGCCGGCGAAACCCGTCCCCGTGCAACCCGCTCCTGAGCCAGTCAAAGAACCCGTCCAGGTACAACCGTCTAAACCGGTTGTGCCGTCGGAGGAGTCCAAAAAACCAATTCCTCCCGCGCCTGTGCCGGCCGTTTCTCCAAAGCCAGTCGTTAAGGACGAATATGATTTGCTTAAACCGGTAGATGTTGCTTATTTTTATCCCGAAAAGCATGAAAAGGACTTTGAAAAAATGAAAGAGCAGTTCAGGGAAGTAATAAAAAAACATAAATTAAAATTCCGTCTTGCCGGAGTTTTTGAAAAAAGTTACGATTTTGATAAAAAAATAAATTATTCCTTTTTCGCGCAACTTTGCAAAACAAACAATGTTTCTATCATGATTCTGCTTGGTCCTCCGCCTGGATTTATCGCCGAGGATGATTTCAATAATATGCTGACTGAAACATGCGATGCCCACAATATCTCGGCGGAAATAGTTCCGTTTGCAGATTTGGCAAAGCAGTATAAATACTTAAATATCGCGCTTGACATAACGCTTATAAAAAATGCGCCGGGAAACAATAAATGAAAAAAGGATTCAGTTTTAGGTTTATATTTTTTATTGTGCTTGTTGCCGTATTTTTAATATTTGCAAAATCAATAGAAAATCCCGTCGTCTATTATTTCTTTTTAGCGTCTATAATTATTTTCGGATATATGTTTATTTTTCGTCCGGTTGTTTTTATTGAAAAAATGGTATCTTCGGCCGTGAACGGCGATTATTCAATAAAGAAAGATATATTAGGTAAAGTCGGTCGTCTTGGTGAAGAACTTAATCTGCTTTTCAATCGTCAAATGGTTTCGCAGGAATCGCTGAACATTTTATTCGCCGCATCAAAAACGATTACTTCCCGGATAGAAACTAACGATGTCGTGAATATGCTTTTGGATTTGGTTTATCAGAAAATGATGCTGCCTTCAACAAGCATACTGTTTTTGGATGATGACGGTTTTTTGCGTATTAAGGCGGCCCGCGGTTTAACCGACGATTTTGTAAGAAGCATTCATCTTAAGCCCGGCGAAGGTTTTGTGGGCAGGGCATTTTTAACAAAAGAGACGATAATTATAAACGACGCCACAAAAGAAAAAAATCCCGAAACCGCCAACATGGAAGAAAAAGAAGGCATAATGTCATACGTGCACATTCCTATTATAGCTAACGATAAAGCAATCGGAGTTTTTAATGTCAATTCAAGAACCAAAAGATTTTTTGATGCCAATCTTGTTAAAACGCTCATCACTCTTGCCGATTATCTTGCAGTTGCGGTGGAAAACTCAAAAGTGTATCAAGAGATGCGGGAGTTTAGCAGACGGCTTGAATTGGAAGTGGAGTCAACAACGGAAGAACTGACCAATACGAATCTTCGCCTTATATCAAAAGTGAAGGAAATGAAAGTACTCAACGACATAATTTTTTCCGCTACCGGCAAGGTTAATATAGATGAAATGTTTGCAACGGTAATTGACAAAATTAAGTTTGTCACCAGCGTTTCAATTGCCGGATTTATGATTTACGACGAACAAAATGATGCGTTGGAAGGTTTCGGCGATTTCAAGGGTTTTGAATTGTCATTAAAAGATGAGGCACCCGCCATATTGACAAAATCATTTAAAAATGTCTCAACATTTATTTCCAACGAATTATTTATGGAATCGTCGCCGGATATTCAGAAACTTTACAAGGACTACGGCGTGACATCAATGATAGTACTTCCGTTGGTTGAAAAGAAAATTATCGGACTTTTTATTTTGGGCAACAAAGTAACGGGAAAATTCTCTCACGACGATTTAAGATTTTTATCGGTGGTCGCATCGCAGATAGCGGGGTTGATAAGCCGCACAAAAGTTTACGAACAACTTGCGCAAAGGGTGAACGACCTTTTGACATTGAGGGACATATCAAATACAATAAAGACCGAGCCGCGATTGGATGAGATAATTGAAGTTCTTGCCGATAAAATGATAAGGGCGTTGGAGTCCGATTACGCGATATTCTGGCTTGTGGATGAGACGGGAGAAAATCTTACGCCGCTGTTTCCGCCGGATTACGCCGGAAAAGATATAATGAAAATCTCCGTAAAATCGGAAGCACTCATTACCAAAATATTCGCCGAAGGGAAAGTACAAACGGCAAATGAGATGGAATTTCAAAATGAAGCGTATAATAAATTGCGGGAAACATCCGGAATAAAATCGTATCTGTTTGTTCCGTTAAGAGTGGAGGAAAAAAATATAGGGCTTTTCTGTTTTTGCTCCAGAGTTCAGAATTTTTTCAACGACGACAAAGTACGGCTTGCGGAACTTATGGCGGGGCATACGGCTGCTATTGTTGAAAATGCAAGGATTCACAATCATCTCAAAAAAGTAAATACGGAACTTGAACGGCTGAACTCGGTTAAAAATGATTTTGTGTCTATGGTTTCGCATGAATTGAGAACACCGCTTACTGCCATAAAAGGTTTTGTTCATGTTGTTTTGAACGAAGAAGCGGGAAAAATTAACGAGCAGCAGAAAAAATTTTTAGGCATAGTGGACCAGTCAAGCAATCATTTGAATCGGCTCATTGGCGACCTTTTGGATTTGTCAAAAATAGAAAGCGGACTTATATCTCTTAAACTGGAACAACTTGATTTGACAGATGTCGTGAAAAAATCGGTTGAAACAAACATCAATCAGATTAAAAACAAAGATATAAAATTGCTTATGGAAATTGACAAGGAACTTCCTAAAATTAGCGGCGACCATTCACGGTTGATGCAGGTTTATGACAATCTTATTTCAAATGCCGTGAAATTTACCGACATCAGAGGACAAATCACAATTACCGTGAAAGAGAAAGGCGATTTTATTTGTTCTTCCGTGTCGGATAACGGCATAGGAATTCCTAAAGAAGAGCATAAAAAGATATTTGAGAAGTTTTATCAGGTTGATTCGTCTCATACCCGCATTGTCGGCGGAACAGGCCTGGGGCTTTTTATAGTAAGAACAATTGTTGAATTGCACGGCGGGAATATTTGGCTTGATTCAACCCCCGGCTCCGGCTCAACATTTTCGTTTTTAATTCCTAAAATAAAAAAGGCAAATAGCGTGAGAGAGGCAAATTTACGCCGTTAGCCGTTAAATGGAGGGACTGTGTCAAAAATATTAGCGATAGACGATGACACTACAACATTGCAATTATTAGATTTTTTTCTGACCAAACACAAATATGAAGTTACGACGGCATCTAACGGAGTTGACGGGATTGAAAAAGCGCAGGAGATTATGCCTGATTTAATTCTTTTGGATGTGATGATGCCCTATATGGACGGTATTGAGGTTTGCAAAAAATTACGCAGCGACGAAAAAACTGCAAAAATTCCTATTTTATTTTTGTCGGCGTTAAGTCAGGATGTAGAAGTTATGAGAGGACTTATGGCGGGAAGCGACGGATATATCGTAAAACCGTTTGAACCGGATAATTTATTAGAAAGCATAGAAAAACTTGTAAAAAATAAAATTGGAGGTTGAAGATGAGAACAGCAATCAGGATGTCGCGGCTGGGAACGGAGACGGCGTTTGAGGTTTTGGCAAAAGCAAGGGCGCTGGAGGCAAAAGGCAAAGAGGTTGTTCACCTTGAAATAGGCGAACCGGATTTTGATACTCCCAAAAACATCCGGGACGCGGCAAAAAAAGCAATTGACGACGGCTACACCCATTACGGTCCTTCGGCGGGTCTTCCGGAGTTAAGAAGTGTTATTGCCGAATATATTTCCGGGACGAGAAAGATCAGCGTCGACCCGGACGAGGTGGTTGTAACCCCCGGAGCTAAACCGATTATATTTTTCGCGATTATGACGTGGTTGCGTCCCGGTGATGAAGTGATTTTACCTTCGCCGGGATTTCCGATTTACGAGTCAATGGTCAATTTTGTCGGCGCCAAACCGATATTGCTTCCTTTAAGAGAGGAAAATGATTTTTCTTTTACCGTTGATGACTTCAAAAAACTGGTAACACCTTTAACCAAAATGGTGATACTGAACTCGCCGCAAAACCCGACCGGCGGTGTTGTGGACAAAGAAACGTTTAAGGGTATTGCCGAGATTATAGGCGGTGACGAGGACATACTGATTTTATCCGACGAGGTTTATTCGGAAATAATTTATGAAGGCGTTCACCATTCCATCGCATCAATCCCGGGAATGAAAAAACAAACGGTTATATTGGACGGTTTTTCAAAGACGTTCGCTATGACCGGCTGGCGTGCCGGCTACGGCGTAATGGATAAAGAACTTGCCCGGCACTTTGCCCGTTTGCAGACAAATTCAACCTCCTGCACCGCATCCTTCACCCAAATTGCCTGCATTGAGGCGTTAAAGGGCCCGCAGAATGATGTTAAAAAAATGGTTGCGGAATTTAAAAAAAGACGGGACGTAATAGTTGACGGTTTGAATAAAATTCCCGGTTTTTCCTGTAAAAATCCGCACGGTGCATTTTATGTTTTCCCGAACATAACCAAAACAAAAAAATCGTCAAAGGAACTTGCCGATTATCTCTTAAACGAAGGCGGCGTTGCCGCACTTTCAGGCACGTCTTTCGGTGCTTACGGCAAAGGGTATTTAAGATTTTCTTATGCCAATTCTATTGAAAATATCAACACGGCGCTGAAAAAAATTGAAGATGCCGTTAAAAAACTTTAATGAGCGAAGTGAAAATGGAGGATGAAAATGCAAGAAAACGAAAAGTTGGTCAGGTCGTCCGTTTTGATTAAGGAGAAGGAATTGTATGGCGAACAGGACGACCGGATGATGGAGCGGTTGTTTATCGCATACCGTGCGATTGTTATACTCCTGTTTAATTTTGTGCAGTCGGGTCATCCCGGCGGCTCTATTTCAGCCGGCAAAATTATCCTGAATCTGTTATTTAACAAAAATACAAAAATGGATATTGCCGACTTAAATCGTTCCGATTCGGATATTATCGGAATGGCCGCCGGGCACAAGGCGCTCGGATTGTATTCGTATCTCGGACTGCTGTTTGAAATAGTAAAACTTAAAGATGAAAAACTTTATAATTCTATAAAACATAAAATGCGGTTTGAGGACCTTCTCGGTTTTAGAAAAAATCCTGCGACTATAACGCCGTTGCTCAAAAAATTTAATTCCAAGCGTTTAGACGGTCACCCGACTCCCGAAACGCCCGGCGTAGTGGTCGCCACCGGCGCATCCGGCGTCGGTTTCGGTGCCTTGGGCGGGTATGCTTTTGCCAAAAAAGAGTATTTTGATGAACCGCCGGTAATAAATATTATTGAAGGCGAGGGCGGTATGACCCCCGGCCGCGTTCATGAAAACCTCGCACATTTCTGGGCGGTTTCTTTACATAATTTGATAGTTCATGTTGACTGGAACAACGCAAGTATTGACGCCGATAATGTCTGTTCCGACGAAAAATGCACGGGTCAATATGTCAATTGGAAGCCCTACGAACTCGGACTTCTGCACGGGCATAACGTAGCATATATAGAAAACGGTTCCGACAATAATTATATCAAGGTGGCGCAGGATTTTGCTTTTGCTCATTTTATTTCGCAAAAAAATGCTCCCAATATGCTTGTATATCGCACTATAAAAGGCGAGGGTTACTGGGAAGGCAGAAAATCACACGGCGCCGGGTATAAGACGGATTCCGACGAGTATTTTAACGCGCAGAAAATTTTTGAGTCAACATTTAATGTGAAACTTATCAAAATGCCTTTGCCGGTTACACCGGAAAACAGGGAAGAATATTTTTACAAAAATCTGCTTATCATTGAGGAAGCATTGCGTTCCGACGACAAACTGCTTGATTATTTTTTTAACGGTTTAATGTCGTCGCGCGACAGGTTAAACTCGGCATCCCGTAAACCGAAAAAAGAACATGCGAATTTATCCGTTTTGTTTGAAAAACCGGAAAAATTAGACATAAAAAATCCGCCGGAAGAAATTTGGAATAAACCGGGCAGTTCCGTTACTTTGAGAGAATCGCTCGGCAGAACTTTGCATTATCTTAACAGAATTACAAAGGGCGGGCTATACGGTTTCGCGGCTGATTTAGTCGGTTCAACAAGTTTGAATCTTATGTGCGATGATTTTCAGAAAAAAGGTTTTCTTTCCTGTGATAATCCGTTTGCGAAAATTATTCCTACCGGTATATGTGAGGATGGCGGCTCAAGTTTAGTATCAGGTATATCCGCGACCGGACATTATATCGGCGTAGGGAGTTCGTATGCGACATTTATGAGTCCGATGGGTTTTACTGCCGCCAGATTATTTTGCATAGCTTTTCAGGCGAAGCACGGGAAAGATATGGCGCCGATGCTCCTGATAAACGCACACGCGGGGCTTAAAACCGGAGAGGACGGCCCGACCCACGCCTGTCCGCAGACATTGTCTTTATGGAAGAGTTTCGGAAAATTAAAGTGGAAAGTTATCACGCTGACGCCGTGGGATGCAAATGAAATCTGGCCTCTTATGTCCGCCGCATTAAAACATAACCCGGCCGTTATATTGCCATATGTCACGCGGCCGTCGGAAATCGTAATTGACAGGGAGAAGATTGGCTTTCCGGATGTTTCTACTTCAGCCGAAGGTATCTATTGCGTCCGCCGCGCTAAAAAATCAAAAGCGACCGTCATATATCAGGGTGCGGAAGTCGGCATAGAACTGCCGACGGTCATATCCGAACTTGACAGGGAAAAAGTTGATGTCAACATATTGTATGTTTCAAGTTCGGAGTTGTTTTCCTACCTGCCGAGAAATAAACAGGAAGAAATTTTGCCGGAGGAACTGAAACGCCACGCAATGGCGGTAACCGGATTTACGATAGATACCATGTATGAATATCTGTTGACGGAGAAAGGCAGAGAGTTTTCGCTTCACCCGTTCATGAAGGGAATTTTTCTCGGAAGCGGTCCCGGCGGCGAGGTTATGAAACAAGCAGGATTGGATGTTAAAAGTCAAATTCAGGCGATAAAAAAGTTTGTTGCAAATATCGGGAAATAAAAACCATGAAATTTGATGTCAGAGAAATTATCAAAGCGGCTAATGGCGAAGTTATTGTTGACCTTTTGTTGAAAAACGGGAAACTTGTCAATGTTTTTTCCGGTGAGATTAGTAAAGAAAGTGTTGCTATTCACAAGGGTTTTGTCGTCGGTTTCGGAAATTACAAAGCAAAAAAAATTCTTAATCTCGGCGGAAAATATATCGCGCCGGGATTCATAGACGGGCATGTTCATATAGAAAGTTCAATGGTTTCCGTCTCCGAATTCGCCCGTGCTGTTGTCCCGAAAGGCGTCACATCCGTTATAACGGATGCTCATGAAATTGCAAATGTTCTCGGAATTGACGGTATAAAATATATGCTGGAATCGTCAAAGAACCAGCCGCTCAATGTTTTTTTCATGCTTCCGTCTTGCGTCCCGGCGACCCAAATGGAAACGGCCGGAGCGCATCTTACCGGTTTTGATTTGTATCCGTTCTTGAAAGAAAAATGGGTTGTGGGTTTGGGCGAGGTTATGAATTTTCCGGGCGTTATATCTGCCGACGATGACCTGTTGAATAAAATGAAAATTGCATCCGGAAAAAGGATTGACGGTCATTCCCCGGGTCTAATGGGAAAGGCATTATCGTCATACATAACATCCGGCATTGCATCCGACCACGAGTCGACAACTTTGCCGGAAGCAAAAGAAAAACTTGAAAAGGGAATGTATGTGATGGTGAGAGAAGGAACTTCCGAAAAAAATCTTAAAGATATAATTCCTCTTGTCAACGAAAAAAATTATTCCCGTTTCTTTTTTGTAACCGACGACCGGCATCCTCAGGATTTGGTAAAAGAGGGTTCTATTAATTTCATAATAAGAAAAGCAATTTCCCTTGGGTTAGACCCAGTTATCGCGCTCAAAATGGCAACGCTCAATACTGCCGAGTATTTTCGTCTTCCGAGAATCGGCGCCGTTGCACCGGGTTATCAGGCGGATATTGTTATACTGAATAATCTGAAAGATATAAAGCCGGTTATGGTTTTCCGCCGCGGCGACCTTGTTGCTGCAAGCAGCGAGTTTGTAGCAAAAAAGGTGAAACTTGCCGGGATGCTCCGCGGTTCTATAAATGTCAGGTGGCTTCGTGATAACGATTTTCAGATTCCCGTCCCCGCCGGTAGAAAGAGCGTTTTTGTTATAGAAATTGTCCCGCATCAGATAATTACAAAGAAAAAGATTTGTCCCGCAAAAATAGACGCTACGGGCAAACTTGCCGTCTCCGATATAAAAAATGATATATTGAAAATGGTAGTGGTGGAAAGACATCTCGCTTCCGGAAACATCGGCAAGGGTTTCGTGAAAGGATTCGGTTTGAAAAAAGGCGCAATTGCCTCATCGGTGGCGCATGATTCTCACAATATAATCTGCGTCGGTGTTGACGATAAGTCAATTTTTACCGCCTGCGTTGAAATTGTAAAAATGGGCGGCGGATTATGTGTCGCTGACGGTGAAAAAATTCTCGGGCATTTGCCTCTTCCTATTGCAGGGCTGATGACGGACAAGCCGCTTGAAAAAGTTGTGTCTGAACTTGAAAAACTTGTCGCAATCTCTAAAAAACTGGGTTGCGTTTTAGACGACCCGTTTATGACGCTTTCGTTTTTAGCACTACCCGTAATTCCGGAATTAAAATTAACCGACAAGGGACTGGTGGATGTCAGTAAAATGAAACTCGTAGGGCTTTTTGTATGAAAAAGAGAAAAAAACAAAAACACTTAATAAAGGATAACAATATTAAATATTCTGCGGAGAACAAATCAATAACTGATTTTGTAAATCGTGTAATTGAAGGCGACTGTATTGAAGTGATGAAGAAAATACCATCGGAAAGTGTTGATTTGATTTTTGCCGACCCGCCTTTTAATATAGGTTTGAAATATGATAATTACAATGATAAGAGATTCCCTATTAGAAGTCAAGTAAAAAGTGAGTAAGGAAAAAAATATTCTTGCGCCCTGTGATAAGGGTTTTAGAAAATTATTCATAAAAAATTTTTTAAGAACTATCACCTTAATCCCTTAAT
>DHFT01000056.1 GCA_002402375.1 Elusimicrobia bacterium UBA4817
CTGAGGAGGGGAGCGACGAAGAATCTTGCTTCGGAACAGCGTGAGGTTGCGCAATGCTCTGAGATTCTTCGCTCCGATCAGAATGACAAAACTGATGGTTTTGATATTGCGCTCGTTGACTTGAGAATGCCTGATATAAGCGGCATGGAACTTTTGGAAATTATCAAAAAGGACTTTCCTCAAATTGAGGTTCTTATAATGACCGCCCACGCTACGATTGAGACCGCGATTGAATGCCTCAAAAAAGGCGCCGATGATTATCTAATCAAACCGTTTGAGATAAAGGAACTTCTGGTGACTATTGAAAAAACATTGGAAATTAAACAGATTAAATCGCAACTTGTTTCGCTTAAAGAGATGGACAAACTGAAAGACGAGTTTATATCTACGATTTCTCACGAGTTAAAAACGCCGCTTCAGGCGATTTCCGGGGCTGTTGAAATTTTACGCGGAGACGTTAAGAAAATAGAATTCGACCGGCGTCGTTCGGCTCGCCGCATGGCCGATAAGGATATAATTAGATTGTTGGAAATAGTGGATAAACAAACAGTGAATATGAAAAAACTTGTCAACGATTTGCTTGATTTTGCCAAAATGGAAGCGGGTTTTTTAGAGATTAAAAAGTCACATTGTGAAATTAATAAATTGGTCAACGATGCAATAAAAGAAATACAGCCGCTTGCCGATAATAAAAAGATAGAACTGACGCAGGAAATTGTTTCATCCGACGATGTTTGCGTCAACGGTGATTACGAAAAGATAAAACAGGTCATCACTAACCTTTTATCAAATGCAATAAAATATACTCCGTCCGGCGGGAAGGTCTCTATTTGGTATGAAAAAACAGGCGGTGAAATTGAAATCGGGGTTGAAGACAACGGTATTGGTATTGCAAAAGAAAATCTGGATAAGGTCTTTGGAAAATTTTTCAGAGTTGACCAGTCATTGACCCGTGAACAGGGCGGTTTCGGACTGGGGCTTTCAATCGTCCAGAAAACCGTAGAATTGCACGGCGGAAAAATCCGGGCTGAATCGGACGGGTTGGGCAAAGGTTCAACTTTCATAGTTACATTGCCAGTGATGTAGTCGCTCTCGCCCTTGGCGAGATATAGCAACCCAAGGGGTTGCAACTACAATATAAAATATGGAATATAGAAAACATATTCGTCTAAAAGATTATGATTATAACACAAGTGGGTATTATTTTGTAACTATTTGCACGAATTTCAGAGAAAAAATGTTTGAACCGAGAATACCCAAAAAATACGGACATAAATTATTGGAATATGTAGTTGCAGACCCTTGGTCTGCCAATAAAGAAGCAATCCGAGGGATTGCGACTACATTAAAAAACAATACAGATATTATTGAAGAAAAATTATTGTTACTTGAGAAAAAGTTTCCTATTGAAATTGATTTTTATTGTATTATGCCAGACCATATACATTTGATAATTGCATTAAGCAGTAAATGTAGTTGCTTGCCCTTGGCAAGCCAAGAAAAATCACCCCGCCAAGGGCGTGCGACTACAAAATTATGTTGGATTATTAATGCGTTTAAAGGATGGTGTACAAGGGCATTTAACAAAAGTATTTTTCAACCGAACTATTATGAACACATTATCAGAAACGAAAAAGCGTTGGATAAAATCCGCAAGTATATTGAATTTAATCCTGATGTAGAAAAACCGGATTGGGATGAATTAGAAAAATGAAAAAATACATTTTAATTTTTAATTTTCAATTTTTAATTTTTAATTGCCTCCACTCCGGTTCTTCCACCACATACACGACGGATATTCAGTTTAATGCAGGGACACAGCAGAATACAATTGTTTTTGGAACTGGCGGCGACGGATATGTCAATTTAACCAATAATTTTTATAACATTACTGCTTCGCCTCAACCGCCCGCAAGAAGATGGACGGCATCGGCGTATAGTTCAACAAATGACAGAATTATTTTGTTCGGCGGTACCGATAATAACCCGCTTAACGATACATGGATTTACAATCCGCAGACAAACCAGTGGTCACAAAAATCGCCGTCAACAATTCCTCCGGCGAGATACGGACATATTTTGGTCTCCGACGGCGTGAAAGCGTTTTTATTCAGCGGGTATAACGGTTCCGATTATTTCAACGATACTTGGGAATATAATTTTGACACCGATAACTGGATGCAGGTTGCACCCGTTTCCTCCCCGCCTGCCCGGGCATGGAGTTACGCAGGTTACGATTTAGATAACGGCAAAATAATTCTTTTCGGCGGCCGTTTGTATGACGCAACCATTTCGTCGGAGACCTGGATTTACCACATTGGCGGCTCATCGTGGACGAAAGGCGGTTATGGCCCTTCGTCACGACTTGGTGCCGCCGGTTGTTACGAGCCGGAAAATAAAAAATTTTTGATTTTCGGCGGAGAAGGAACTTCATATTTTAATGATACTTGGAGTTATGATTATAACACGAATGTATGGTCAAACAGAAATCCGTCCGCCAATCCGCCCGGCAGAACGGAAGGGGCGGTTTGTTACGATACAAGAAACAAAAGAAGTGCTCTGTTCGGCGGAAGAGACGCATCCGGCAATAAATACGATATATGGTTTTATGATTATGCCGCAAATAAATGGTCGACCTCTGCGCCCGGCACAACTCCATCAGCAAGATACGGTTTTGCGATGAGTTATGTTCCAACAATTCAGAAAGCGTTTTTGTTCGGCGGAAGGGATAACACCGGCGACAAAAATGATTTTTATAATTATATTTTCCGTTCAAGCGGAACATATACGACGATTCAGTTTGATACCCCGTTTTCTACGGGACTTTACTATCGGTCGGTTGAGGCGCCCACCAGAAGCGGAATTCCTGTGAACACAATATTAAAATTTCAGGTCGCCTCCTCGGCGGATAATATCAGTTATTCCGATTTTATCGGCTGGGACGGAACGGCAAACACATTTTTTGAATATGCAAATAATCCGATAGCGCTCGGCAGTAGCCACGACAATAAAAGATACCTGAAATTGAGATTCTTTTTTGACACGACGGAGCCGCCTTTATCGGGACAACTCCAAAGTGCGACCGTAAATTTTAACAGAATCCCTACTCAACCGTCGTTCTCTTCGCCTTCAAATAATTTTTCAACGAACGATACTACGCCGGATTTCAACTGGTATGCAGTAACTGATGCCGACGGCGATGCCGTTTCGTATAAAATTGAAATTGACGATAGCGGGGATTTTTCTTCACCGGTAATTACCTCATCAAACATAGCGACTACTTCCTATTCTACAACGACGATTTTATCTCACGGGACATATTTCTGGCGTGTTGCGGCTTATGACGGAGAAAATTATTCCCTGTGGGCGTCTTCATATACGCTTTACATTGATACAATCCCGCCCGCCGCCGTAACATCTTTTTCGGCGAGTATCGGTTCTTATAACGGAGCGCTCAATCTTTCCTGGTCTGCGCCGGAAAACGTCGGTTCTTCGGGTAATATTTTATCAGGAAAATATTATGTTAGGTATGCAACTTATCCGGTATTGACGGAAGCCGACTGGCAGCAGATTTCTTCCGGCGAAAAAACAATTTCAAAGGCGGTTATTGTTCCGGGCGAAACGCAAACATTTACTTATGACGGGCTGGCGTCCGCAACGACATATTATTTTTCGGTGAAAACCCAGGATAGTCCGGGTAATGTTTCGGTGGTTTCCGCTACCTCGCCGTTTTGCATGACCAATGCCGCTCCGGTTGTGACGTTAATCTCTCCGAACGGCTCCGAAATTTTTTCAGGAAATAAAATTATATCCTGGACATATTCGGACCCGTATCCGTTAAATGATACGCATACATTTTCAATTTATGATTCTTCCGACGGTGTGAATTTTAATGTTTTAGCGTCTAATTTACCAAACGGCACAACATATTATCTATGGAACACAAAAGCCGTCAGAAATTCATCAGAGCACAAAATAAAGGTTGTTGCGGCGGATGTCAGAGGGCTTTCGGGTTTTGATGTCTCCGATAATTATTTTACCGTTAATAATCCGAACCGCGCGCCGGTTGTTTCTCTTGCAGTTCCTAATGGTCAGGAAAAAATCACGGGAAATTATACTATAAGTTTTTCAGTTACCGACGAAAATCTGGCTGACGCGCACAAATTCACAATTCTTGCCTCAACCAATTCCGGTTATTCTTACGACATAAAAATCGCCGAAAATATAACAGCGACAAGTTATGTGTGGAATACTGTGCAATTTCCCAATTCCCCGAAATACCGCGTAAAAATTTTGGCAACGGATGACGGAAGTCCGCAACTTACCGCCGAAGATTTTTCCGAGTATAATTTTGAGGTCAACAATAATAATATGACGCCGTCCGTCCCCGTGCTTGTTTCTCCTCTCAACGACTCATATAATACGATAGGGGAATTAAAATTTGTCTGGCAAGAATCGGTTGACCCGAACCCGGAAGATTTTTTGACATACATCGTTTACTATTCAACGAACAGTTATTTTATCGGCGGGAATGTCGTTTCCGGAATTACGGATACGGAATATATCCCGCCCAACCTTGCAGAAAATGTGAAATACTATTGGAAGGTTGCGGCGGTTGACCCGTTCGGCAACTCTGCAATCTCCAACCCGTTTAATTTTATCGCATCGTGGAACAAAGACGATTCTGACGACGGACAAGTTCGTGTTGAGATGACTGGCGACCTCCCATCCGGTTATTATGTTAAAGTTGAAAATACTTCGCAAGATTTTTCCATTGCTTTGAAAAATTCAATTTCCGACCGTCTTATAAAATGTGTAAATCAAAAAGCATATAAAATTAGCGTTTATGATAAAAACAATGTTTCTCAAAATATCTCTGCCAGAGGGAGCGTGAGATTTAATTATTCGGACGGAAATTCCGACGGATATGTTGACGGCACTGATATAAAAATTGCTCGCATTCGTATCGCTCACTTAAATGAAACAAAAAACAGGTGGGAATTCCCGACAGCAGCACAGATTATTGATAAAACCAAAAAACATTTGAAGGTTGATGTTGAACACTTTTCTTATTTTACTACCGTTGCGTCTGTTGTCCCGACTAAGAAAATATCTAACATAGTAAATTATCCCAATCCGTTTAATCCGGAAAAAGAAACCACAACTATAAAATATGTATTGACGGAAACAGACGATGTTTTAATTCGGATATTCAATCTTGTCGGTGATTTAGTTTATCAACAAAACATAACAGCAGGTGAAGAAGGCGCAATTGGCCAGTCGGAAGGTTATACAAACGAGATAAACTGGGACGGTAAAAACGGCAACGGAATTGTTGCGGCAACCGGCGTGTATATTCTTGAAATTAAATCGGGTAAAGATAAAGATGTGAGAAAAATAGCGGTAATCAAGTAAGGCAGGTTAAAAGTTAAAGGTTTAAGGTTTCCGCCAGAGGCGGATCCGCCAAAGTCGTAGTGGCGGAAAAGGTTTAAAATTTTAACCTTTAATTTATACCTTATACCTTTCTCAACGGAGGTTTTTATGTCAAAAAAAATTTTAGTTGTGGACGACGAAAAAGACATCATTGAGATAATTTCTATGTATCTTGAAAGAGAGGATTATATTTCCATCGGTGCAAATGACGGGGTTGAGGCGCTTGAAAAAATTATCAATGAAAAACCGGATTTGGTAGTTCTTGACATTATGATGCCCAAATTAGACGGTCACTCGCTTAACATCAAACTTAAAAAAAATCCCGATACAAAAGACATCCCGGTTATCGTTATGACTGGCAAAGGACATTTACGGGAAATTATTACGGCAAGAGAAGATGTTACTATCGTTGACTACCTGGAAAAACCTTTTCAGATGAATGAACTTCTTGAAAAAATAAAAAATGTCTTTGAGAAAAAAAATGAATAAAATAAAGAACACGGAACAGACACAAAACGAGCCACGGAACAGACACGGAACATGGCTGTCATTCCGAGTGAAACGAGGAATCTCGTTTTTGAGATTGCTTCGGCTATGCTTCGCAATGACATTTCTATGCTCGCCTGTATTTTCCAAAGATAATTCAGGGCTTCCGGCGGAATATATTCTATCTTTTTATCCCGACGCCCGGACATCCGCGCTTGCAGGTGCTGTGGTATCACAAGGCGGTTCCGTTTCATCAATTTATTACAATCCCGCCGGTCTTGCCTCAAATTTTTATAACGAACTTTCATTTTTTTATACGCCCCTTTTTTACGGAACAAAATATACCTATATCGGCTATGCCTATCCTATCGGTTCAAAAGAAACGGTTGCCGGTTCCATCGGTTTTCTTTCAACATCGGACATAGAAAAAACAAATTCAATCGGGGAAACGCTTTATGATTTTTCGTCGCAAGAGTCCGTTTTTAATCTGGCTTATTCTGCACAGATTGGCGATACAACTGATGGAGGAATAAACATAAAGTTCTTGTCACAAAGTATAGATGATTATTCCGCCCATGCTGCATCCTGCGATTTGGGACTATTTTCCAACAAGGACGATACGAAATACGGCGCAGTGGTAAAAAATATAATCCCGATGAAAATCGGTGAGGACAAACTTCCGTTATCTCTGCGTCTCGGACTTACCCAGCGGATTTACGACAAACTTTTTTTAAGCGGCGATGTTGCATTTGAAGATATGCTTAAAAAAACTGTTCATAAATGGTTTCTCGGCAGTGAATATAATTATAAAATATATTTTTTACGCGCGGGGCTCAATTACAAGGAAATTACCTGCGGTGTCGGGGTAACAGAGGAAAAATTCTCAATTGATTATGCCGTTTCATTTCACACGCTTGACATCACCCACAGGTTTTCCGTCGCATTAAGGTTTGGCGTAGAACCGACGGAAGCGGAAAAACATGCTATCAAAATTCTTGAAGAAAATAAACTGAAAGTTGAAGAAGAAGAAAAACGGATTGCACAGAAAAAATCGGAACTGGAAAAGGACATTGCCGTATTTAATATAGAGAAGGAAAAAATAGAAAAACTGATGACGAGCGATGCCAAACTTAAAAATGAGTGGAAAAAAATCAAACAGGAAAAAGAGCAAATAATTTATGAACTGGAAAATGTGAGAAAAAAACAGCAATTGTCACAGATGTTATTAAAAGCCAGAGAACATTTTGATAAAAAGGAATATGTTGCGTCATCCGATATTGTCAACCGGATACTTAAAGACGACCCGCGTAATAAAGATGCTCTGGAACTTTTGAGAAAAATCACCGATGCCACAACAACCACCGCTGCCCAAGAAAAATATGTAAAAGCGCTTGAACTTTACGAGCAGGGAAAATATACCGATGCGATTTTCAAAGCGGATGAAGCACTAAAGATTGAGCCGGAGTATCAGAATGCACAAATCCTGATAAAAAAGTCAAAAGCACAAAATTATATTTCGCAGAAACGGTATCAGGATGCGAAATATGAACTTGTGGAGGCGATCAAAATCAGTCCTGACGATGTGGAACTTTTGGAATTATTAAAAAGAATTCAGACAACTCTTGATGTAATGGGGGAACAATGAAAACAAAGTCAAAAGACGGTAAACGGAAGACGGTAAACGGAAGACGAAAAATCTTTTTTACATTGCTTTTACTTCTACCTTTTACCTTCTACCTTCTACCCGCCCTTTATTCCCAGACCAAATCCGAACTATATTTTAATTCGGGAATTGATAAGTATGTCAAGGGAGATTACGACGATGCGATTGCATTATTTGAGCAGACGCTTTCGGAAAATCCTGACCATCAAAAAGCAAAAAATTTTCTGGTAAAGGTTTTAATTGAAGCGACTGAAAAACAGATTATGATGAGCAATTTCCCGAAAGCAAAAATTTATATTGACAGAGCAAAAATCATTGCTCCCGATAACGGGAAAATCAATGAATTACAAAAAGTAATATCGGGCGGATATGAAAAATCTCTAAAAGATTTTTCAAAAAAAGAAGACCAAAACCAAAAAACGGTTGTCATGTCGCCGACAAAACCGTCTACGGCTAAAAAAAGAGAACCTAAAAAGAGCATTGATGAATCGTCAGCGGCAGTAATCACGACTACCGTTCCTCTTGAACCTTCCGCCCAAGGCGAATCCGCCTACGGCGGAAAAGATAAAAGCAACCTGGGTTATATTTTATTTTTTATAGTTTTTTTTGTTGTTGTTTTGATTTTTGTTTTTTTATGGATGAGAAGAAAAGCCGTTAAAAATATCCGAAAAATTGAGGAATTGAAAAATCAAATCCGGTTAGAAGAAGAAAAAAAATACAAACGAGAACTTGAAAAAATAAAACTTGAGGTAGAAAAAAACAAACAAGCACTTGCCGAGAATATAAAAATTCAGGTTGCCGAGAAGAAAGCGATAACTAAGAAAGATGCCGAAAGAGCCCATCAGCAGTTGGTTTCTGCCATAGAAGAGGATAAACTTTTAGATACAATAACTGATAGTATGAAAAGCGACGAATATTCAAAAGAAATTATTCAAAAAATGATTTTTTCAATAAGAACTATTATGAATGTCAATAAAGATGATGCCCTAAATAATATAAAACGGCTTTCAGAAAGTGAGAATGCCCGTCTCAGATATGATTGCGTTAAAATAATAGAAAATATTTTAACCCCTGAAACGCTTGAAATTTTAATAAAAATGTTTAACGATTCCGACTATGGGGTTAAGAGGGCGGTCATTACGCTGACAAACAATATCTATAATCTCTCTCCTTCCGGTATTTCAACTGTTCTGCTCACCGATATGAAGAAACGGCTCACTGAGGAAAAATTAAAAAATGGTTGGATAATTTAGCCCCAAAAAATCCTTGACAAATCCGACAGAATTTAATAAAATTATAAAATTGTGGGAGGCGGGTTTTTATTGGCAAAATTGGGGAGTAGCCAAGCGGTAAGGCAACGGCCTTTGGAGCCGTCATAACGAAGGTTCGAATCCTTCCTCCCCAGATAATCGCTCGGCAGTAAATTTTTTCAGATACGCTCGGGCAACCACCCTGTTGCCCTCGCTCTGGCGTCGCTCCGTGAAAGAATAGTCGCTCCTTAGGGTCTGATAAAAATTTCTGCCTCGTTCCATGTTAAAAGGACAGAAATCCAAAGTTTATGAAAAACACAGTCGCCATAATTCTTGCTGCAGGTGAAGGCACAAGGTTTAACTCGGTTACGCCGAAAGTTCTTCATAAAGTTTTGGGCAAGATGATTATTGAAAGTGTTGCCGAAATAGTAGATGGTTTTGACAAAAAAATTATTGTCGTAGGACATAAATCGGAACTTGTCAAAAAAAGTATAAGTGTTCAAAATGTGGTTTTTGTTGAACAGATTAAGCAACTCGGCAGCGGCGATGCGGTTAAACAGACGGAAAAAATCTTAAAAAATTTCACGGGTGATTTGGTTGTACTTTCCGGCGATGTTCCGCTTCTTAAGAAAAAAACGGTCGGCAAATTAGTGTCGGTTCACAAAAAAGAAAAAGCCGTCGCGACGGTGCTTACCTGCGAGACGGAAAATCCGTCGCATTACGGGAGAATCGTAAGAAACTCCGACGGAACGGTTAAGGCGATTGTTGAGGCAAAAGATGCGTCCGATGAAATCAAAAAAATAAAGGAAATCAATTCGGGTATTTATGTTTTTTCGTCAAAAGAACTTTTTTCGGCACTGCATAATATAAAAAATGATAATTCAAAAGGCGAGTATTATCTGACGGATGTTATGTCAATTTTAAGTCGGCAAGATAAAAAAATTATTGCCTATAAAACCGATGACTTCAGAGAAATTATGGGCATCAATAACAGGTATGAACTGGCGCTTGCGGAGAATTATATGAGGGAAAAGGTTCTTGAAAATCTGATGCATTCGGGTGTTACGGTTGTAAATCCGGACACCGTTTATGTTGAAGAAACGGTTGAAATTGAAAAAGACGTAACGATAATGCCTTCAACAATTATCAAAGGAAGAACGAAAATCAGAAGCGGTTGCGTTATAGGGCCTTTCAGTTATGTTGACTCTTGCACCGTCGGAAAAAATGTTGAAATAAGGGCATCTTTTGTCTACGGGGCTGAAATTGCCGAAGATGTCCAAATAGGTCCGTTTTCGCACATAAGAAAGGAAACAAAAATAGATAAAAAAGCCAGAATAGGCAATTTCTCGGAAATCAAAAAATCAACTATCGGCGAAAATACGAAGGTCTCGCATCTTTCATATATCGGCGACTCTATACTCGGAAAAAATATAAACATCGGAGCGGGCACTATTACCTGTAATTACGACGGTAAAAATAAACACAAAACGGAAATCGGCGACGGTTCGTTCGTCGGCAGCAATACGAATCTGGTCGCTCCCGTTAAAATAGGGAAAGGCGTTTTGATTGCCGCAGGGTCCACTATTACACATAATGTGCCGGATAATAAACTGGCAATTGCCCGACAGAGACAGGTTATAAAGAAAAGGCAGGGTTAAGCGGTAAGTAATAAGGATTAAGAAGGCAGTAGTAAGGATTAAGTCGCTCGTTTCACTCGCTTTAAGAATTAAGTTTTAACTTATTACTTAATCCTTATAACTTAATCCTGACATCTTAATCCTTAATCCTGAAAGGAGGATTTTAATGGCTTACGACAAACTAAAAATTTTCAGCGGTTCGGCAAATCGTTATTTGTCAAAAGAGGTTTGTAGTTTCCTTAAAGTTCCGCTCGGTGCTTTGGAAATAGGCCGTTTTCCCGACGGTGAAGTTAATATAAAAATAACGGAAAACATTCGCGGGTGCGATACCTTTGTCATTCAGCCGACATCCTCTCCTGCAAACGAAAATCTGATGGAACTTCTCATAATTATAGATGCTCTCCGCCGGGCCTCTGCCGGAAGAATTACAGCCGTCGTCCCGTATTACGGATATTCCCGTCAGGATAGAAAAGCCGAACCGCGCGTGCCCATAACCGCTAAACTTGTTGCAAATTTGCTCACGGTCGCCGGTGCAAACAGGGTGCTTACGCTTGATTTACACGCCGGACAAATTCAGGGATTTTTTGATATTCCGGTTGACCATCTGTTTGTCCGTCCCGTTCTTGTTGATTATTTTAAGAAGAAAAAACTTAAAAATTTAATTGTTGTTTCACCTGATGCCGGCGGCGTGGAAAGAGCCCGTTCATTTGCCAAGCGAATGAGAGTCGGACTTGCTATAATAGATAAAAGAAGAATCTCGCCCGCCGAAGCGGCCGTCTTAAACATTATAGGAAATGTAAAAAACAAAAACATCATAATTGTTGACGATATGATTGATACCGCCGGCACGCTTGTCAAAGCTGCCGAGGCATTGAAAAAAAGCGGTGCGGGCGATATTTATGCAACCGCCGCCCATGGGATTTTCGCCGGTGAGGCCGTTAAGAAAATAGAAAATTCGCCGGTAAAAGAAGTGGTTGTTACCAATTCCATCTCCGACGACAAATCAAAAACAAAAAAGATAAAGGTTTTGTCCGTCGGCAAACTTTTAGCGGATGCAATATTGAGAATTCACGACGAAAAATCTGTATCAGAATTATTTGAATTGTCATAAAATTTAATATTTTCACGGAAATGTTTTCGTGCGTACCTTACGGTAGGCAGGTCTTCGTGGAAAAAAGGAGAAGTAAAATGGAAAAGTTCACACTGGATTCACAAGAGAGGAAACCGGCATCAAAAGGCGAGATGAAGAAGTTGCGGGCATCCGGAAGAATTCCTGCTGTTCTATACGGCGATACGGCAAATATGTCTCTTACGGTTGATGCCGTCAAATTCACAACGCTGCTTAAAACGGCCGGGCGCAATGTTATGATTTCGCTTAACATGCCGGATAAAACCTCAAAAACGGTTTTGATAAAGGATATTCAAAGAAATGTTATTTCCCGCGAACTTTCCCATATTGATTTTTATTCTGTCAGTATGAAAAAGAAAATTGAAATTTCAATTCCTGTTATGCTTATAGGGGAAGCCCCGGGAGTTAAATCCGGCGGCGTTCTTTCTCACATAGTCCGGGAACTGAAAGTAAAATGTCTCCCTTCGGATATTCCGGAAAAAATTACGGTTGACATTTCCAAACTGGAAATAGGGAATACTGTTCATGTAAAGGAACTGTCCGTGCCTAAAAACGTGGACGTTCTGATTTCGCCCGACCAGATAGTTGTCAATATTGTATCTCCGACTATTCTTGAAGAGGTAACCCCTGGCGCCGTTGTTGGCGAAGTGGCAGCCGAACCGGAGGTAATAGGTAAGGGTAAGAAGATTGAAGAAGGTGAAGAAGGCGAAGCAGTATCTCCGGCATCACCTGTTGCCGGTGCAAAGAAGGAAGCCGCACCTGTTAAAAAAGAAGAAAAAAAATAGTCGCTCGGGAACAAATTTCTTTGAATATCGTTCGGCAGTAAATTTTTTCAGACACGCTTAGCCGCCCGCCCTGTCGGCTTCGTCCCTAAAGGGACTTCCTGTGGTCGCTCTAATCGTCGCTCTTGAAAGCGTAGTCGCTCCTCAAGGGTCTGAATAAAATTTCTGCCTCGCTTGAATTTTTCCCTCGCACCGGTTTTTAAGTTATATGAAGTTTGTCATTGGTCTGGGTAATCCCGGAAAAAAATATTTCGCAACGCGCCACAATATAGGTTTTGCCGTGCTTGATAATTTTGCCGAGGATAAATCATTAAAGTGGCGGGAATATAAAGACCTTGCAGAAATATCTTTATGCGATGAATATCTTATCATAAAACCGACTTTGTTTATGAATAGAAGCGGTTTGGCTATAATGCCTTTGATAAAAAAATATAAGCCGGATTTTGAGGATATTATTGTTGTTTCCGACGATATGGATATTTCTTTCGGTTGTCTTCGGCTCAGAAAAGGCGGCTCTTCCGGCGGGCATAACGGTGTTCAATCAATAATTGAATCGCTCGGTACGGATGAATTCTGCCGTATGAGAATAGGAATCGGTCGTCCTCCGTCGGATACCTTAGATGCCGTTGATTTTGTCCTTTCAAAATTCAGTCGTCAAGAGGCGTTCAAAATGAAGTCGGTGATTTCACGGGCTTCCGATGCTGTTTCCGTTTTTATTGACAGCGGTCTTCAAAAGACAATGAATCTTTTCAACAGGAAACCCGAATAAAGGAGAAAGTGATATATGAACAAAGAGTTAATTTCACTTTCAGTATTTCTGCTCGCATACTTATGTTTCGTCATCCTTCCGCATAAAAGAACCATTGTCTCAATAATCGGAGTTTTAATTTTATTTTTTTTCGGAGCCATCTCCGTAAAAGATGCCTTAACATCCTCTTATGGTATCAACTGGAATGTGATGGGAATTTTCGTCGGCACGCTTATTGTCGCCGATATTTTTATGGAAAGCAGGTTTCCCGCATACCTTGCCGAAATAATCGTTAACCGTGCGAAGAATACCGCATGGGCGATACTTTTTATATGTGCGCTCTCCGGATTCATCTCCGCATTTGTTGAAAATGTTGCCACCGTTTTAATAGTTGCGCCGATTGCCCTTGCCCTCGCAAAAAAACTTAAAATCAATCCGACCAATATGATGATAGCGATTGCAATCTCTTCAAACCTGCAGGGCACCGCAACGCTTATAGGCGACCCACCGAGTATGCTTTTAGGCGGTTTTGCAAAAATGAATTTTTTTGATTTTTTCTTTTATCAGGGAAAACCAAGTATTTTTTTTGCGGTGGAGTTAGGGGCAATCGTATCTTTTTTTGTGCTTTACTATTTTTTCAGGCAACACAAAGAAAAAACGGAATTGGTTGCCCGGGAAAAAGTGAAGTCATGGTTTCCGACGGTCGTTCTTATTCTTTTAATCGTGCTTCTTGCCGGCTCTTCTTTTTTTGATAAAAATTTCGGATATATGGCGGGCGTTATATGTATGGTCGCAGGATTTATTTCGCTTGTCTGGGGTTCTCTCGCAAAAAAAGAAAAAATCTTTGTAGGGCTTAAAAAACTTGACTGGGACACGACTTTTTTTCTGATGGCGGTTTTTATTCTGGTCGGCGGACTTTCATTAAACGGCTGGATTGAAAAAATCTCCGTCGGGCTTTCGGGTTTAATCGGACAAAATATATTTCTCGGTTTTACTGCGATTGTTTTTCTGTCGGTTTTTCTGTCGGCGTTTATAGACAATGTCCCGTATCTTGCAGCGATGATTCCTGTTGCGATGTCTGTCTCGGCAAATCTCGGCGTTAATCCATCTTTGTTTTTATTCGGACTTTTGATAGGTGCATCAATCGGAGGAAACATTACTCCTATCGGTGCGTCGGCAAACATAGTCGCCTGCGGTATCCTAAAAAAAGAGGGGTATCCCGTCCGGTTTTTTGATTTCGTGAAAATGGGTTTGCCGTTCACGCTTGTTGCCGTTTTTACGTCGTATCTATTTGTCTGGTTTGTCTGGAAATAAAAATGCCGGAAGTGGGAAGTGGGAAGTTGGAAGTGGTTTTAACTACTTCCTACTTACTACTATCTACTTCCTGTTGTTACAAGGAGGGTTTGAGTTATGATTGGTTTGTTTGGTGATTTGTCAAGTATTTGGGCGGGGCTTGTTTCCGGTATTGTGGGTTTGGCTTTCGTCGGTTATCTGGCGAACAGGATTTTGAAAAAAGACCCGGGAAACGAAAAAATGGTTGCAATCTCTAAATCCATTCAGGACGGTGCGATGGCTTTTTTGGCACGCGAGTATAAATCAATAGGAATTTTTGTGCTCATACTCGCCGCCGTTATTTTCTTCGGCGTTACAAAAAAAACGGCCGTGGCATTTATATCCGGTGCGGCTTGTTCAATTTTAGCAGGTTATATCGGAATGAAAATTGCAACGAAATCAAATTCACGGACTGCACAAGCATCCGTCAAATCCGTGGGCGATGCAATAGATGTTGCGTTTCCCGGCGGCTCCGTTATGGGGATGTCCGTTGTTTCCCTCGGGCTTTTGGGATTATCTATCGTATATCTTATTTTTATACATCACGCGTTAGGTCATCAACCATCATTATTTGATGCGATTTTGGAAGCGACGCAACTTATAGCCGGATTTTCTATGGGTGCTTCATCAGTTGCGCTTTTTGCCCGCGTCGGCGGCGGAATTTACACAAAAGCCGCGGATGTCGGCGCAGACCTCGTCGGAAAAGTTGAAGCCGGAATCCCGGAAGACGACCCTCGCAACCCTGCGGTTATTGCCGATAATGTCGGGGATAATGTCGGCGATGTCGCGGGAATGGGAGCCGATTTATATGAAAGTTATGTCGGTGCGCTCGTGTCGGCGCTTGTTATCGCGGCCGCGCCGAATCCTACAATAGATATAAAAGGAATTATGCTTGCCTTCCTGCTTGCTGCGTGGGGAATTATTTGTTCTATCGTCGGAGTGCAGTTTGTCCTTTCAGGCGGTGCGAAAACGGATGCACAAAAAGCGATGAATAACGGTATGACTGTCAGCGCAATTTTACTTGCAATCGGTTCATTTGTTCTGTGCAAGGTCTGGTATGGTAATCTCGGATTTTTCTGGGCGGTGCTTTCGGGACTTGTAGCGGGAATGATTGTCGGTTTTGTAGCGCAGGTTTATACTTCCGGTAAAGCCGTTGAGGAAATTGCAAAAGCGGCAAAGACGGGTCCTGCCACTCTCGTGATTCAGGGAATGGCGACTGCGATGAAATCAACAGTCGTTCCGCTGGTTGCAATCGCGGTTGCGACAATTGTTGCGTATCAAACGGCGGGAATTTTCGGCATTGCGCTTTCAGCAATCGGTATGCTTGCATTAACGGGAATGACTGTCGCAGTTGATGCTTACGGTCCGATTGCCGATAATGCCGCAGGAATTTCGGAGATGGCACACCTTGGACCCGAGGCAAGAAAAAGATGCGAAAAACTGGACGCCGTCGGAAATACAACTGCCGCAATAGGCAAGGGTTTTGCAATCGGTTCTGCGGCGCTGACTGCTCTTGCACTTTTTACCGCTTATTCTCAGACGATTCATCTTTCTGTAATAGATGCTCTAAATTCAACGGTGATAGCAGGAATGTTCGTCGGTGGAATTGTTCCGTTTGTTTTCTGTGCCGAGACGATGCAGGCGGTAGGACGCGCGGCATTCGGCGTAGTTGAAGAGGTTCGCCGTCAGTGGAAAGAAATTCCCGGCTTGATGGAAGGGAAAGTTATGCCCGATTCGGCGAGGATTGTTGACATCACAACGAAGGGTGCGTTGAAAGAAATGATTTTCCCCGGCGTGATGGCGGTTGTGCTTCCCGTCGTCATAGGAGTTTTTCTCGGCTCGGCGGCCCTCGGCGGATTTTTGGTCGGCTCGCTTATTACCGGCGTTCCGCTTGCAATTTTTCTTGCAAATGCCGGAGGCGCATGGGATAATGCAAAAAAAT
>DHFT01000041.1 GCA_002402375.1 Elusimicrobia bacterium UBA4817
TTAATTTTTAGCGGACAGAAGTGATTTCATTTAATATAAACATACTTGCCGGAAAATACTTATTTATACGATATTCTTTTGATTCAGCATTTTTCTTATTGAAAACAATAAACGATGCATAACGATTCGCTATTATTCTTTCCGAATCCATTATCATGTTTTGATCACAATTTATATTATATTTAATCCAATTTTTTGTTTTTGCATCAAATTTCCACACACCATCACCAAAAGTACCTATCCAAATTGTATCATTATCTGGCAATAAAAAGCGAACATTTCGTAAGTCAAAGTTTGTATCTTCAAATTTATATGTTTTTATGTTAAAGCGAGATAATCCAGACATAGCCCCAATCCATATTTTATCGTTGTCAAATGTAATAGTATATATTTCATTATATTCCTTTGAATTTGGCAAATTACTTATGGGTATATGAATAATCCATTTATTGCTTGCCTTATCAAAAATACTTAAACCTTTCCATTCAGTACCTCTTTCTCGGCAAATTACACCAATGAATTTCTTACTACCGACAATTTCAGAAATATCATTACCTATCAATCCATCTTTTGTGGTATACACTTTCCATTTTTTTCGTATTTTATCAAATTTTGCTAATCCCCGCTCACCGCCAACCCAAACAGAATCGGCATCAACATAAATGTTACACCATGAGGGAGAAAAATTTTCAAGTATGCACTTACCCCATTCGTTTGCAATTTTGTCAAACACAACAACACCATTATCCGTTGCAAACCAAACATACTTATCATCAACAGCAATTGATATAATTCCAAAACCTGTATCAAAATTAGTAAATGCTTTATTTATGCTTGCAGAACTATTAATTTTCATAGGTTCAAAAAATCTATCTTTACTACTACAACTGGTAATTAAACTTGTACTACATAGTAAAAATAATAAAAGTTTTTTCATATTCTTTTTTATCCGCCGATTATTTTTATTTCTAACTCCAAATTTTTATTGAATTTTTCTTTTACTTTTTTTTGGATATTTTTTATAAGTTTTAAAACATCTTCTGCTGTTGCGACGCCGGTATTATTTATAAAATTTGCATGTAATTTTGACACAACCGCACCGCCGACAGATGCCCCCTTTAGTCCTGTCCGGTCTATCAAACGGGCAGCGTAATCGCCGGCGAGATTTTTGAATATACAGCCGGCATTATAAAAACCGAACGGCTGGGTTTTTACACGGCGGTGCATCAATTTATTCAGATTTTTTATTATATCGCTTTTGGATTTTTTTTTCAATAAAAATTCCGCGGAAATTATTATATTTTTCGGCGGGATATTTGAACCCCTGTAAGAAAATCTCAGCGATTTTTTGTCCAGTTTTTTTATTTCGCCTTTTTCGTTCATAACCGTTACCGATTTTACCAAAGAACCGATATATCCTTCTTTTGTGCCGGCATTCATTATAACCGCGCCGCCGACAGTTCCGGGAATTCCGACAAGCGACTCCGCACCGCTTAAACCGTTATCGGCGCAGTTCTTCACAAAAAGTTGCAACGCACAACCCCCGCCGGCAACGGCACTTTTCTTTTGCAGCCTAAAATTCAAACTGCTTAAATCACCCGTCAATCTGATAACTATTCCTCTTACTCCCTCGTCCTTAACGAGAATGTTTGACCCGAAACCGATTATTTGATACGGAATTTTCTTTTTGAGACAAAGTTTTATAAGAGATTTTAACTCTACGGTTGTTTTTACTTCAACATAAAAATCACATTTACCGCCGATACGGAATGTGGTGTGCCTGCTCATCGGTTCGTTTTGCAAAATTTTCCCGCTTACAATTTTTGTAATTTCAGAACGGTTTAGTTTCATTCAGCACCTTCAAAATTTCTGTGGACTTTTTCCAGACATCACCGGCTCCGAGAGTAATAACTACATCGCCGTCTTTTATTTCTTTTGAAATGGTATTAACATCAGAGAATTTTCCCGCGTCTTTTTTTTCATTTTTTATAATCGCATCTATTATTGTCTGTGAAGAAATTCCGGGAATGGGTTTTTCGCTTGCCGCATAAATATCCAAAACCCTTATCACATCAGCATCTCCGAAGGCGACGCCGAACTGGTCTTTAAGCATTTGCGTTCTTGTATATCTGTGCGGCTGGAATAAAACAAATAATCTTTTCTTCGGATTAATAGACCTTATCGCAGAAAGCGTTGCCTTAATTTCCGTCGGGTGGTGACCGTAATCGTCTATGAACACAACATTTTTGTAGCTGCCTCTTTTTTCCAGACGTCTGCCGACGCCGTTAAATTCAAGCAGCGCCTTTGCGATTTTAGAAAAATTAATTTCCAACTCTAAACCGCATACGACACTTGCGATCGCATTCAGAACATTATGTCGTCCCGGTATTCGTAATTCTATATTCCCTAAAAACTTATTGCGGTCTAAAACATCAAATTTACTTCCGACGCCGGTCGCCTCAACATTTGTCGCCTTAAAGTCCGCGGAATCGTTAAAACCGTAAGTATAATATTTTCTTGTTATTTGCGGGATAATACTTTTAAGTTTTTCATCTTCGTTGCATAAAATAGCACAACCGTAAAACGGAATCTTATTTATGAACTGGACAAACGCAGTTTTTATATTTTCCAGCGTACCATAATGGTCAAGATGGTCGTTGTCAATGTTTGTTACAACCGCAAATGTCGGAGAAAGTTTTAAGAACGAACCGTCGGACTCGTCGGCTTCTGCGACCAGATATTCCCCTTTTCCAAGTTTTGCACCGGTTCCGAAATTATTAAATTTACCGCCTATTACAACGGTCGGGTCAAAACCGGCATTTGCTAAAATCAGCGATGTCATAGAAGTCGTAGTGGTTTTACCGTGACATCCGGCAATTGCAATTGAATATTTCAACCGCATAAGTTCCGCAAGCATTTCTGCACGAGGAATAACAGGAATTTTTTGCGAGTGGGCGGCGAGAACTTCCGGATTATCTTTTGTTACGGCCGTTGAGGTAACCACAACATCAACATTGGAATTTTCCAAATTTTCTTTTCTGTGACCGATTTTTATTTCTGCACCGATTTTTTTTAACCGTTTTGTAACATCCGTCTCTTTTAAGTCGGAACCGCTTACATTAAAACCGAGATTCACAAGCACTTCGGCAATCCCCGACATTCCGCTTCCGCCGATACCTACAAAATAAATATTCTTAAATTTTTTTCTGAACATTTTTTTATTCGCTTCGCTCACCCCCAGTTAAAACTGGGGGCTACATTTTTGTGCGAATTTGCCCCATTGACAGTGGCTTGAAAGCCACTATTTTGCAAATTCTTTTTTTATTTCTTTTATAATCTCATCAACCCATTTTTTTTGAGGTATTTTTCTTATCGGAATGCCTTTCTTAAAAAGCAAGCCGAATCCCTTACCGCCGGCAATGCCTATTTCCGCCCCCTTTGCCTCGCCGGGCCCGTTAACGATACATCCCATTACCGCCACTTTTAGTGGCAAAGTTAAAGGTGAAAGGTTAAAGGTTAAAAGTTTTTTTTCTAACTGATGAACTATTTTTATCAAATCGGTTTCACACCGGCCGCAGGTAGGACAGGAAATTATTTCAATCCCTCTTTTTCTTAATCCTAATGCCTTTAGTATTTCCCATCCCGCCTTAACTTCTTCTTCCGGTAAAGCAGACAACGATACGCGAATTGTATCTCCGATTTTTTGATTCAAAAGAATTCCGAATGCTGATGCAGATTTTACAATGCCGGAAAACTCAGTTCCTGCTTCGGTAATTCCAAGATGAACCGGATAATTTCTTTTTTTTGATAAAATCCGATTTGCTAAAACGGTCGTCGGTACATCATTCGCCTTAAGCGAAACTATAATATCGGAAAAATCCATGCCTTCAATAATTTTTATATTCTCCATCATTTCGCTTGCCATTTGCTCTGCCATTTGCAATGAAGACATTTTCAGCATTCCTTCGGATTTTTTCAAAATTTTCAGCGAGCCGGCATTCACGCCGATACGAATAGGAATTTTTTTCTTTTTTGCGGCAATTACAACTTTTTCTATATTTTCTCTTGAGCCGATATTCCCGGGATTTATTCTGATTTTATCAACGCCCTGATTTATTGACTCAACCGCAAGCCGCCAATCAAAATGAATGTCGGCGACAAGAGGAATTTTTATATTTTTTTTTATTTTTGAAAGAACCTTCGCGGAAGACATATCCGGCACTGCGACACGAATAATTTCGCAGCCAACGTCTTCAAGATTTTTTATTTGGTTAACGGTGCTTCGCCAATCAATAGTTTTTGTCTTCGTCATTGACTGAACACGAACCGGTTCGCCACCGCCGATATAAATATCCCCGATTCTTATTTTTTTTGTTTTATACATATCAACCTAAATCGCGAGCAAGGGAAAAATTACTATTCAAGCGAGGCAGAAATTTTTCCCAGACCCTTGAGGAGCGACTACACTTTCAAGAGCGACGATTAGAGCGAAGCCGACAGGGTGGTCGGCTGAGCGTGTCTGAAAAAATTTACTGCCGAGCGGACTTCAAAGAAATTTGCTCCCGAGCATTATTCACCGATAATTTTTACCAACACCCGTTTTTTTCTCTGACCGTCAAACTCACCGTAAAAAATCTGCTCCCAAGGACCAAAATCCAACTTTTCGTTTGTAATTGCGACGACGACTTCCCTGCCCATAATTGTTCTTTTTAAGTGAGCGTGGGCATTATCCTCGCCCGTCAAATTATGTTTATATTTTTCTGGTGAATATGGCACCAGTTTTTCAAGCCATTCCTTAAAATCGCTTTTAAGCCCTTCTTCCTCGTCGTTGATGAATACGCTTGACGTAATGTGCATCGCATTAACAAGGCAAAACCCCTCTTTCACTCCGCTTTTTCTAACCAGTTCTTCAACCATTTCCGTTATATTCACAAACTCAATCTTGTTTTTCGTATTAAACCACAGATGTTCAGTTAATGATTTCATTTTACCTGTTCCACTTTTTTCCAGAAACCGTTTTTTGTTCTTAAAATATCCTGATATGTTGCATAAAGTGCGAGGGTTATCAAAAGTGCAAAGCCGACGGAGTTTGCTAACTGCATAACTTTTTTATTCAATTTCTTTTTAGAAATTCCCTCAAACAAATAAAACATAATATGCCCGCCGTCCACAATAGGAATAGGCAAAAGATTGAACATACCGAGCGCAACCGAAACAATCGCTATGAAATTCATAAATGTTTTTGCACCGAGTTTCGCCGCAAAATAAGCCGCCTGCATAATCCCGACGGGCCCTGAAACCTCCGACGGCGCTTCCCAAAGCGTCAGTTTCATATAAAGATATTTAAGCGGCATTACCGTCCAAAAAACTATTTGGTTAAACGACTCTCTAATTGCTTTTACAAACCCTACTTTTATAACAATCGGTTCGGACGACATATCATAAACTATTCCGATACGCGACATTTTTATTTTCTCGTCGTATTTAGGCGTAATTTTTATGTCAAGAATTTTATCGTTCCTTTTTACAGAAAAAACCAGTTCTTTGTCCGACGAGGTTTTTACAATTTTTGATACAATACCGGCATCTTCAATTTTATTGCCGTTAATGGCAACTATTTCATCGCCGGACGTTAAACCTGATATAAAAGCAGGCGATTTCTTTTCCACTAATTTTACGACAGGACGCTGATGTTGTAGTCCCCAGACGGAAATAATAAACAAGAAAATAATAAACGCGGAAATGTAATTCATTATCGCACCGGCGGAAACAATGGCAATCCGCTCATACCATTTTTTTGAAAAAAATTCGTCTGGTGCGCCGCCTATCTCATCTATTTCCTCACCCGCCATTTTTACGAATCCGCCGAAAGGAATCGGTCTTATAGAGTATCTGGTTTCGTTTTTTGTCCACTTAAAAATCGGAGGACCAAATCCGAACGCAAAATCCAGAACCTTTACTTTCAACTTCTTTGCGACGATAAAATGTCCGAATTCGTGAATCATTATCACAAAACCAAACATTACAGCAACTGCCAACACACTTAAAACTATTGTCATCTTAACTCCTCAACAAATTTTCTTGTTTCAAAATCTGCATTTAATATATCTTCCAAATTAGGATTTTTTTTCACTCTGTGCTTTTTCATTGCTTTTTCTATAAGTTTGGGAATCTGTAAAAACCGTATTTTACCTTCTAAAAAATTTTTTACTGCGACTTCGTTGGCGGCGTTAAGGACGGCGGGCATTGTTCCGCCGATTTTTGCCGAAGTCATTGCAAGTTCAAAACACGGAAAATTTCCGGCAGAAAACCTAAAAAATTCAAGTTTGCCGACAGATGACAAATCCAGTTTTTTAACCGTTGAGACCTTTCTTTCCGGATATGTTAATGCATACTGTATCGCAAGCCGCATATCTGTTTTACTCATCTGTGCTATAATTGAACCGTCAACAAACTCAACAGCGCTGTGAACTATTGACTGCGGATGAATTACAACCTCTATTTTTTGATATGGCACTTCAAAAAGATAATGTGCCTCTATAACCTCAAAACCCTTGTTTATCATTGTTGCGGAATCAACGGTGATTTTTCTTCCCATTTTCCAAGTAGGATGTTTCAGTACATCTCCCACTTTAACTTTTGACAGATTTTTTTTTGAATAATTTCTAAATGGGCCACCCGATGCTGTCAGAATTATTTTTGAAATCTCTTCTTTATTTTTACCGTCTATACACTGAAAAATTGCGGAATGTTCGCTGTCAACGGGAATTATTTCGGCGGGATATTTTTTCAGAAGACCCGTTATTAAATCGCCGGCTATAACAAGCGCTTCTTTATTCGCCAGCGCGATTTTTTTTTTAAGTTTTATTGCGTTTATAAGAGGTATAAGCCCTGCAGCGCCCACAACCGAAATCAAAACAACGTCCGCTTTAGAAATTAACGGAATGTTTTTCAAGCCGTTACTTCCGACGACAATAATTTCCGGTTTAAATTTTCCCGACTGTTTTTTCAAAAGCGACTTGTTATTATTTGCGGATAACCCTATAACTTTGAAATTATTCAGGTGAGTTATAACATCAAGTGCGGATGTGCCGATGGAACCTGTTGAGCCGAGAACTGAAATTTTTTTCATTTACAAGAAAACTGCGTAACCACGGATGGACACAGATTAACACAGATTTTATAGAATTTTTTTTTGTGAAAATCTTGTGTATTCATGTGGTTTGAAATTCCGATATTATAAAATAAAGAATTTTATGTAATAGTAAAATACAGGCGCGGCAAAAATGAAACTGTCAAGTTTGTCCAAAATACCGCCGTGGTCTTTAAGCAAATTTGATGAATCCTTTACTCCCGCAGAGCGTTTTATCAATGATTCTGCAAGATCACCGAACTGCGCCGATATGCTTATTAAAATGCCAAGCGAAAAAACATCAGCAGGTCTTAAAAAATTCATGGAAAATAATTTCGCAAAAAAAACCGTAATTATAGACGCGAAAACGGAGGCGAGCGCCCCTTCTACCGATTTTTTCGGACTGATTAACGATAACCGGCGACTGCCATATACCGAACCGAAAAAATACGCCGCAGAATCTGCAACCCAAACGGTTACAAGAAGAAGCAGAGTGTACTTAAAACCATCCGGCCGAAAATCTCTTAAAAGCAGAAAATGTCCGGGAAGCCATCCGAGATAAATAATCCCAAGAAATGTAATAGCCAACGACGGTATTGCCGTACGGATATCGTATCTGATTATTTCATAGACGAAAAGAAGCAGAATCACAAGCGTAAAAATCATCGCGGTTGCCTCGGAAGATAAAACGGATGCAATTTTGGACCCGTTAAAAAATATTGAAATGAGGAGCAAAAGTATGGCTATGTTACCGATGGCTTTCCGAGGAACAAATCCCATTTTTAAGACCAATAACCAAAATTCAAGTCCCGCCAAAAAACAAATTCCGCAAATAAAAATAAGAAACGGAATATAACCGAGATATACGGCGACGAAAACAACAGGAATTAAAATCAAAGCAATAAAAATTCTGTTAAACATTTATTTTTACAAACCGCCGAACCGTCTGTTTCTTTTTTGATATTCAGAGATTGCTTCCATTAGATTTTTCTTTTTGAAATCAGGCCAGAGCGTTTCGGTGGTATAAAATTCGGAGTATGCCGACTGCCACAAAAGAAAATTTGAAATACGATTTTCACCGGAAGTCCTTATTATTAAATCCGGGGAAGGCAAGCCCGTTGTATAAAGATATTTCTCAAAAATTTTTTCATCAACTTTTTTATAGTTACTCTCGGCTATAATTTTGTTGACCGCATCAATTATTTCCTGTCTGCCGCCGTAGTTAAGTGCAATGTTCAGTATCATACCGGTATTTTTTGATGTTTTTTCCGTCGCTTGGTTAACCATTTTAATAGTGTCCAGCGGCAGTGCAGAAAGTCGTCCTATTATGTTAACCTTAACATTGTTTTTATGCAGAGCGCCAAGTTCTTTTTTGATAAACAACTTCATTAAAGCGAAAAGACCCTTTATCTCGGATTTCGGTCTGTTCCAATTCTCCGTTGAAAACGCATACAGCGTCAAAACACCAACCCCCGTATCGCTGGCTGCTCTCACAACTTCCCTCACACTTTTCATACCGGCGTGATGTCCATACAGACGGGGAAGCCCCCTTTTTTTCGCCCAGCGGCCGTTTCCGTCCATTATTATCGCTATATGCTTTGGAATATTCATTTACACCGTCATTATCTCTTTTTCTTTCAGGAGCAGCATTTCGTCTATTTTTTTTATGTAATTTTCCGTGAGTTTTTGTATTTCATCCTGTAATTTAAATTTTTCATCCTCGGTTATTTTCTTTTCGTCAAAACTTTTTTTTACAAGTTCCAGCGAAATCCTTCTCTCATTTCTTAATTCAATTTTGTAATCCTCCGCCATTTTTTTTGCGGTCTTGATAATATCTTTTCTGCGTTCCTCGGTAAGTTGCGGAATAGGAAGCCGTATAACCTTACCGTCATTTTGAGGCGTAATTCCGATATCCGCTTTTAATATCGCTTTTTCAAGTTCCTGTAAAACACCTTTATCCCACGGCGTTAGCACGAGCATCCGCGGCTCCGGAATTGAAATACCGGCTACCTGATTTACAGGCAGGTCAGAATCATAATATCTTACTTTCACCGTGTCCAAAATCGCAGGGGTTGCACGACCGGTTTTAAGCGTCAGAAATTCCGCCTTAAGATGTTCCAATGTCTTTTTCATCTTATCTTCCGTCTCAATTAAAATCTGTTTTGACATAAAAACCTCCAGGAAAGACAATTAAAAATTATAGGTGGATAAGTGAGCCGACATTTTTTCCCGATACCGCTTTTAATATATTCCCGCTTTTGTTGAAATTGAAAATTAAAATTTCTATTTTATGCTGACGGCATAACGAAAATGCCGCCATATCCATTACCTTCAGATTTTTTTTTATCACATCATTAAATGAAATTTTTTTAATAAATTTGGTCGTCGGATTTTTTTTAGGGTCATCATCATATAAACCGTCAACATTGGTTGCTTTTAAGAGCAATTCTGCTTTTGATTCTACGGCGAAAATTGCGGAAGCGGTATCCGTAGTAAAATGAGGCCGGCCGGTACCGCCGACCATAATAACGATATTTCTATTTTTCCAGGCATTATCTATTTTTTCAAGTGTGAACTGCTGTAAAAAATTACTCACACCAAAAGAAGAAAAAACTTTTGCGGGAATATTTTTTGACTTTAATCTCTCGCCTAAAACCATACCGTTAATAAGTGTTGCCGTCATACCGATATAATCCGCCGCCGTTTTGTCAATAAGTTTTCCGTCTATGGCACCCCGCCAGATATTTCCGCCGCCGACCACAATTCCGATAGAAATATTTTTTTCATAAATGGGGATTATTTCAGAAATTATTTTATCAACTGACGAGAAATCAATCCCGACATCTTTTTCACCAAGCGATTCACCTGAAAGTTTTATAATAATTTTTTTATACATATAAACACCACGCTGATTTACGCTGATTACTACGCAGATTTACGCAGAAATGTCATGTTGAGCGAAGCGAAACATCTCGTCTTTTAATACCGAGATTCTTCACTTCGTTCAGAATGACACTTCGTGTTATCTGCATTGTTCACTCTTCGCCGATTTTAAATCTTACAAATCTTACAACCTTAATGTTTTCACCCAATTTTGCAACCGTATCTGTTATAAGTTCCTTTACTTTCTTCTTGCCGGATGTATCCCTGATATACGGTTGTTCAAGAAGACAAATTCTTTCGTAAAATTTATCAAGACGGCCGGCTATTATTTTGTCAAGAATTTTTTCCGGCTTGCCTTCCTTTAACGCCTGTGCTTTAAGTATCTCTTTTTCTTTTGACAGTTCATCAGCAGGGATATTTTCAATTCCTAACACTGAAGGCGCCGCAGCCGCAATCTGCATGGAAATTTCTTTACCGAGATTTTGAAAATCCTCCGTCTTGGCAACAAAATCGGTCTCGCAATTCAACTCCAGCAAAACACCTAACTTGCTTCCTGGATGGATATATGAAAATATCAAACCCTCTTTGGCTGTCCTTGAAGATTTTTTCAAAGCAGTCGCAATTCCTTTTTCCCTTAATTTTACAACCGCCTTATCTTCGTCACCAGCGGTTTCTATAAGTGCTTGTTTGCAATCCATCATCCCGCAACTTGTTTTTTCACGAAGACGGGCAACCATTTCACCTGTTATCTTTACTGTTTGAGACATTTTTTTTACCTCCGTCTGTTTCGCGTTACTTTCCGCGTCAGTTCTGCGTTTCAGTTCTGCGTCTGTTCTGCGGTATTTTATTCTTTTACAATTTCTTTTTCCTCGGTTATCGGTATTTCTTCGTCGGAAGAAAATTTTTCCTCCGGCGATATATTTTGTCCGCCTTCAGTTTTTACGGCGGAGCTTTCACCCTTAACCGCAGATTTACCTTCTATAACGGCATCCGCAACCACGCTTACAAGCAGCGATATGGATTTTATAGCATCATCGTTTCCGGGAATACAATGGTCAACGGAATCCGGGTCACTGTTTGTATCGCAGACGGCAACCACCGGAATTTTGAGACGACGGGCTTCCGCTATCACAGTTTTTTCATTAACCGGGTCAACGACAAATATGAGTCCGGGTAAGGACTGCATATTCTTAATTCCTGAAAGGGCGATGGAAAGTTTTTTCATCTCCTTTGTTAAAACGGATATTTCCTTTTTTGGAAGTTTTTCAAGAATACCGTCTGACTTCATTTTTTCTAAATCGTTAAGCCGTGCAATGTTTTTTTTGATTGTTTCAAAATTTGTCAAAGTACCGCCCAACCATCTGGATACAACATAACTGGCACCGCACCTTACCGCCTCATTTTTTACAATCTCCTGTGCCTGCTGTTTTGTTCCGACGAAAAGAACAGACGCACCGGAAGCCGCAACATCTCTTACGAACTTGCATGACTTTTTTAATTCTTTCACCGTCTTGGCAAGGTCAATAATGTGAATCTTGTTCCGGGATCCGAAAATAAATTTTCCCATTTTGGGATTCCACTGACTTGTCTGATGCCCGAAATGAACACCCGCTTCGAGCAAACCCTTCATTGATACATTACTCATTTTTACCCTCCTAAAAAAACCACTGAACTGACGCAGAACTATTCTGTATCTGTTCCGCGTTATTATTTCGCGTCTGTTCTGCGGTATTTCATTTTCTCAAATAATTTTAAAAAAATCAAGTAAAATCTGAAAAAAATGCGGTTGAAAAATCCGCTTCTACCAACCCATTTCACAACTTTTATCGGCGTATTCTCTAATACGGTCGCCTGCCCTATCACACCGGCGGCAAGGCGGACCGTAATTGTAACGCCGTTTTTTGAATGCGTAATCTCATGAATTTTACACGGAATTGCAATGGCTCCGAAAATATTTCTTCCGCCTATAAGACCGCTTAAATATTGTGCTATATCCCGCTTGTCATTAATAAGGACAGCGATTTCATCGCCGGGCAAAAGATGCCTGGCATGTAATATCAAATCGCCGTAAGCAACCGGCATTACATCAATTGTCAAAAGATCAACCAATCCGAAATCATATTCCTTAAATTCAAACTCCATCTGCGGAGGAAAAATTCTGTCAGATATCTTTTTGAATTGCGTGAGATTAAGTTCCTCAGATAAAATCTCAAAATTAACCGCTGTTTTTAGCGGCTCCCTCAGGATGTCCTCCAAAATATCGGCAACTTCCATAATATTATTTTTTTTTACCGCATCAAAAAAACTTTCATTATATTCATCCATAATTTCATCAACAATTTTTTTTTCTATGTTAAGCGTCATATCCTGAATGCTGCCCGGCAAAAGTCGGGCCGTGTAAAGTTTTTTATCAAAGTCAAACCAGTTCTGCTGCAAATCCGTTTCATAAACCCTCGGATTATACGTTACAAGCGCACGCGTCCTTAAATGCCGGCGATGGTTTATATCCACGATTATCATAATCATTCCGTAGAGATGATTGCCGTGAGTGTAAAATTTACCTTTTACGACGACTATATCCTTAAGTAAATCAAATATCTTTGTTATGGATTTTGATATGTTGTAATTGCACGACTCAAGGGCAATCTGCGCCTGTCCCTCGTCGCAACCGGTTTCTTCCATAACTATTCTTATTTTTTCCTGCATAATAAGTCCGAGAAAGCTGCGTAACCACAGATTCACACAGATTTTCACAGATTAAATATTCTAATTGTATTTCTTATCTGCGTTTATCTACGTCCATCTGTGGTTTCATTTTTTTACCTATGCACGTGGATGAACCTTGTCATAAATCTTTTTCATCATCTGACTGGTTATGTGAGTGTAAATCTGAGTCGTAGCAAGATTCTTATGCCCCAGCATTTCCTGAACGCTTCTTATATCACATCCGTTATCAATTAGATGAGTGGCGAATGTGTGTCTCAACGAATGTGGCGTAATTTTTTTTGCGATGCCTGCTTTTTTGAGATAAATTTTGAGCATTTTCTGAACAAATCTTTCGGATATTTTTTTTGAACCATTTATGGTAAATACAAAAGGCGACGAATCTGTGCGCATTTTCAGATATTTTCTTATAGTATCAAGCGCAAAATCACCGACGGGAACAAGCCGCTGCTTGGCACCCTTGCCCATAACTTTAACCGTGCCTAAAATATAATCAACATCGGTTTTACTCAGAGTTGTAAGTTCCGAAATTCTTAATCCCGAAGAATACAACAACTCCAAAATTGCCTTATCTCTTAATCCGGATATTTTTGAGGTATCGGGTGCAGACAAAATGAGATTAATTTCTCCGACGGTTAAAAAATTCGGAAGATGTTTTTCGGATTTCGGCATAAGTATGAAATCCATCGGCGATATTTTAATCACTTTGCATTTAACGAGGAAATTAAAAAATCCCCTTAATGCCGCAATCTTTCTTATTATGCTGGATTTTTTTTCAACCGGCTGAAGAACATTTGCCAGATAATCCCTGACGGTGAATTTATCGGAGTTCTTTATGTCAATTTTTTTTCTCTCCAAAAACCGGCTAAATTGTTCAATATCCCTGCGGTAAGCAAGAGCAGTATTTTCTGAGATATTTTTTTGAATCTTCAAAAACTGTATGAACTTTTCTATATTTTCAAGCAGTTGCGGATTTATCAGCACTTGTGTCATCTTTTCCATTCGCTACGCTCACTTTATCTATATTTTTCGTATTTTTACATTCAGGATACCCGCTGCACGCGAGAAATTTTCCTCTACGACCAGATTTTACTAACATAACTCTGCCGCATTTTTCGCATATCTCATCCGATTTTTCGGGAACGATTTTCTTGCCTTCTTTGTCCAAAGACATTGTGTTCTTGCATTTGGGAAAATTGGAACAAGCCATAAACTTGCCGAATCTTCCGTCGCGAATGACCATCGGAGAACCGCACTTCAAACATTTCTCGTCGGTCTCAACGACTATTTTGACATTTTCCATATTTGCTTTTGCTTTAACAAGCGTTTTAGCGAAAGGGATATAAAAATCCGATAACATCTTCCCCCATTCAATTTTACCTTCGGCAATTTTATCAAGTTTCTCTTCCATTTCCGCAGTAAAATTCAGGTCAATAATTTCAGGAAAATATTTTTTTAGAATATCTATGACGGTAAAACCGACTTCCTGCGGAACAAATTTCATTTTTTCAATTTGCACATAACCCCTGTTTTTAAGGGTTGATACGGTCGGAGCATATGTTGACGGTCTTCCTATTCCGCGTTCTTCAAGCGTTTTTATCAACGAGGCCTCGTTATATCTCGGCGGAGGGTCAGTAAAATGCTGCTTTGGGCTCAGTTTTTCGGACACAAGTTTATCCCCCTCATTCAGAGCAGGAAGCATGGTTTCTTTTTCACCGTCGGATTCAATATATATTTTCAGATAACCGTCAAATTTTATTGATGAACCGGTGGCGCGAAAAACATAGTCCTTGACTTTTATATCAACGGAAACGGAATTCATTATAGCCGACGACATTTGACTTGCGACAAATCTCAACCAGATAAGTTCATAAAGTTTTTTTTCATCGTTTTCAAGTTTTAATATCTGGGCAGTTTTTCCGACATTGGTCGGTCTTATTGCTTCGTGTGCTTCCTGCGCCGATTTGCTTTTTGTTTTGTAAATGCGGGTTTTCGCAGGCAGATATTCTTTGCCGAAATTTTTATTGATATACTCGGATGCCTGTTTTTGAGCAACCTTTGATACATCCAAAGAATCGGTTCTCATATAAGTGATAAGCCCGTTTTCGTATAATTTTTGTGCAATAGACATCGTCCTGTTGGAACTGAACCCCAATTTATTGACCGCATCTCTTTGGAGTGTGGATGTCATAAACGGCGGAGGCGGATTTTTTATTCTTTCGCTTCGTTTTACCGACGAGACAATAAATTCGCCGCCTGTTATATCGTCAATTATTTTTTTTGCTGCCGCGGCCGTTTTTATTGATGTCGTTTTTACCGTGTACTTTTCGGCGAATAACTGATAGGCGGTTGAGGAATGATATTTTTTTCCGCCGTTAGAGATTAAATCCGCATTGAAGGACTGACCGTTTTTATTAAGCTGCGATGAAATGGTCCAATACTCCTGCCCGGTGAAGTTTTTGATTTCGTTTTCCCTCTCAATAATAAGACGGAGCGTAACCGACTGCACCCTTCCCGCTGAAAGTCCCTTCCTTACATTTTTTCCCAGAAGCGGACTTATCTGATATCCGACGAGACGGTCTAAAATTCTTCTTGACTGCTGGGCATTAACAAGATTTAAGTTAAGCGGTCTGGGATTTTTTATTGCATCCTCAATTGCCGACTGAGTGATTTCATGAAAAACAATTCGTTTTATTTTTTTTATGTCAAGGCCGCTGGCCGAGGTGATATGCCAGCCGATTGCTTCACCCTCACGGTCATAATCTGTCGCTATGAATACATCGTTCGCCGACTGAACAGCGGAAATTATTTTTTTCATAGTATCTTCTTTGCCGGGAAGAATCTGATATGTCGGTTGAAAATCCTTTTTTATATTTACTCCGAGCGTTCTCTGCGGCAAATCACGGATGTGACCCATTGAAGCAATAACGGTAAATTTTCCTTTCAGAAAACCTGTTATCATCTTTGCCTTAGTAGGCGACTCAACAATTACAAGCGGATTTTTCATATACACCTCTATTTTTTTCTGATATACATTTTTCCGGGCAACTCCGTAATAAGTCCGTTCATCACAAGTTCCAGAAGAATTACGGAAAGTTTTTCAATCGGCATTTTAATTCTTTCAAATAATACGTCTATATGAACCGGTTCATAAGTTATTGCTTCCAACACGGAAACGGAATTGTTGTCTAAATTTTTTGTCTCTTTTATAATTTTAAGATTATCTTTTGTTTTTTTGACAAAATTTTTCAGAACATTTATTTCATTGATGATGTCGTCTACCGTTTCAACAAGTTTTGCACCGTCTTTTATTAGTTTGTGCGAACCCCGTGAGTATTTTGAAAAAATATTGCCCGGAATTGCAAAAACATCCCTGCCCTGTTCAATCGCACTTTTGGCGGTTATCAAAGCGCCGCTTTTTTCATCCGCCTCAATTACAACAACACCCAACGAGAGTCCGCTTATTACCCTGTTTCTCCTCGGAAAATTTTGTTTATCCGGTTTTGTGTGCATACCGAACTCGGAAACGACGGCGCCGTTTTGGGCGATTTTATCCTCTAATTTTCTGTTTTCGGGAGGATAATGATGCGAAAGCCCGTTTCCCAGAACCGCAATCGTTCTTCCTTTTTCATTAACCGCCGTCTGATGAGCAATCGTGTCAACACCTCTGGCAAGTCCGCTTACGACGACGATGCCCGCGTTAGAAAGTTCTCTTGACAGATATTCGCAAACCATTTTTCCGTAAGAAGTAATTTTTCTCGTGCCGACGATACCGACGGCAACCGCATCCTTTTTGTCAAATGAACCTTTTACATAAAGCACAGGCGGTTCGTCATAAATCGTCTTTAATGTCTGGGGATATTCATCCATAAACGAAGCGATTATTCTCACGCCGTTTTTTTCCGCTTCATCCAGTTCTTTTACGACGTCAAACTTTTCTCTTTCAGAAATTATAGTTTCTGCAGTTTTTCTCTCAATACCCTCAATATGCATGAAATCATCAAGGGATGCGTCGAGTACTTTCTCGGCGCTGCCGAAAAAATCCAGAAATTTTTTAAACCTTGCGGGTCCTATAACGGGAACTTGATTTAATATAATCCAGGATTCTAACTCGGTAGGCATAACGAAGTTATTATACAAATTTTTCCGAAGAAGTCAAGAAAATTATTTACAGGAGTTCGTCGGTAATATCAGATTTTTGGTAAGTTTTTCCTTTTCCGGCGGGGACGATATTTCTGGCGGAAGGTAAAACGGGTGCAGATGTAGTAATGATATTTTTTACGGGAACAACTTTTTCAAGAACAGGATATTTTTTAAGTAATAAACCATTTACAAACGACTCGTTTTCCAAAATCAATTGCAACGATGACGGTATATGTCCTGTGAATATTGTCAGCATTATCGGGTCAACCGATAACACCTGTGCAATTTTTTTTATTATTTTTTCGTCGGATGGCGGGTTTCTTTTTCCCTGAATAACCTTTGATATGAAACTTGCGTCTATACCGCACTCCCGGGCAAGTTGTCTTACCCCCATATTTTTTTCCTTCATTCTGGAAGTAATTATTTTAACGAATGATTTTGAACTCATAGAGGACGGCGGGCACCGGAAAATCTTTTCTTAAAATATGTTTCGTTCAGCGAACTGATTATAACTTTTTTTGCACCGTAGGACGCATGTATAAATTCGTCATTTCCTATATACATTCCGACATGACCTATCCGGGAATTTCTGGGATATTTCCTGAAAAATACAAGGTCGCCGGGTATAAGTTCGTCTCTTTTTACTTTCTTGCCTATCCTGAACTGTAAATTTGATGTTCTCGGCAAAACGGTTCCTAACGATTTATAGACCTTCTGCATAAAATAAGAACAGTCAATTCCTTTTTCAACATCCATACCGCCGTATTTGTAAGTAACGCCCAGAAAATCAAACGCTACATTTACAAGTTCGCCAAGCACTTCATCTGAAATCTCAATTTCCTGAACGCCTAAACTTTCAGTAATTTTTTCTGCATCCGTTTCATCTATCAGAAAAGCAGAGATATTTTCTTCCGATAATAATTTCGACACCGTAAAATCCGCCGTTTCTTTATTTTCATATGGACCGACGATAATTTTGTAATGTCCGTTAACACTAATCATAACGGGATAATTACGGCTGGCAAGATATAACTGCTGATTTACCGCCTCTTCTTTGTATCTAAAAACACCGGCCTGTATGAAATGCTCACTATAAAGGCAATTAAAAATTAAAAATGTAAAATTAAAAATTAAAAATATTTTTTTCATAAATTAATAATTTGTTATGAAGCCAAGCCGTGTCTCAACCTTTTTTATGTCTTTATAATCGGGATGTTCGTCAATAATTTTTTTGTAAGTTTCTTTTGCCTGCGGAAATCTTTTTGTGTCCTCGTAAATTACACCTAAGTTATACATTGCATCAACGGTAATTTGAGACGATGTGTACCTTTCCAATAACCTGTTGTAACATAACTCGGCACTATCATATTTTGACGCTGTCCGATAAATTTCTCCTAATTGATACTGAACTTTCGGTGCCCACTGTTTGTCCGAATTATTGTCAATAAATTTCTGCAATTTTCCGGTTTTTACGAAATCCGACGCCCAGTAAAAAATCGCAATAACTACAACGACAAAAATCAAAAACTTTTTCATTTTTTAACCTTTACCCTGTTTCTATTGCGGCTGTTTTTTTATCATATCGCCGACTAAAACCGGCTCGCGGGCCATAATAACTCTTCCGGTGCAGGTGTTACCCTGAATATCCGTTGAAATTTCAAGCACGCCGATTTTTCTTATCAGATTTCCCAAATTTTCGTCGGTTTCGGGATGAACGATTTTTCTGTCTTTTCTGTAGACGGTATATCTGTCAAGCGGTTTTATGTTTTGCTTTTTGCCTAAGTCCAAGAACACGGTATCGCCCTGCCCGATGATTATTTTCCTGTCTTTTTCTCCGGAAACATAACCGTCAAACTCCCAGTTATCATCGGCAATAACAGAATCCTCTTCAACTTTTTTAACCGGCTCTTCTTTAGGAACTGCAGCGGGGACGGGGGCCGGGGCGGAAGCAACTTCCTCTTTAACTTCTTCTTTTGCTACTTCTTCCGGAACATCAACGGCAATAACCAATTCGTCGCCGGGAAAAATCCAATGCGGATTTTTGATAAACTTATTATACGCGTGAATCTTTTTCCATTGTGAGTCATCGTTGTAAAATTTTTGCGAAATCTGAGCCAAAGTATCGCCTTTCGCAACGGTATAAACCTTTAATTGTTCCTTTGAAAAACACAAACCAACAAAACACAGATTGGCACAGATAAACACTGATAAAAACTTTTTCATAAACACCTCCAAATGCACTATACACTATATTTGGTTATTATAAAGAATTTTTTCTCATTTGTCAAGGTTTTTTTATCATTTTGAAAAAAAGCCAGTTCTTGCCGTCAGGATTGTTTTTTTTTAGTTTGATAAGACAGAACCTGCCGTTCAACTTTTTTCCTTTGAGATTACATATAATCTCGTCGCTTACAAATTTTTCCGGAATATATTCTCCGCTATCCCATATTTCAACTTTTCCCGCACCATATTGACCTTCAGGGATAACACCTTCAAATTTCGCATAATCAAGTTCGTGGTCAGGAACGGCGACCGCGAGCCGTTTGATTTTCGGGTCAGAAGACGGCTCTTTCGGAATAGCCCAGCTTTTCAGCATTCCGTCTTTTTCCAGACGAAAATCATAATGCAGATGTTTCGCCGAATGTTTATGGACTACAAAAATAGGATTTTTACTCATTTTCAGTTTTTGACTTCTCCGTCGGTAAAACCCGACCTATTCAATCCCTAAAGGGACTCCCTGCGGGCGCTACTTTCGCAACTACACAACTACGAAAGTATTAAAGTAGCAAAATTAAAAACTTCTTGCTGTTTAAGTAAAAATTTATTGAAATTTATTGGACCTGTCCCCTTTTTTCCCCATTATTTTTAGAAAAAATTGGATTTGTTCCCTTTTCTTTTTTTCTTGCTTTAAAACGTAGATTACAACAGCCGGCCAAAATATAAGAACATTGAAAAAAAAGAAAGGTAATAGGACGACAAATACCGTATTTAGATTGCGTCCTTGCTTACATTTTTCTTCAAACTCATCAAGTGTGAATACGGTAAAAAAGAACCACCCCGCTGCTATATATATCAGCCCGCCGTAAAAACGTAGAATTTCCAGATTTGTTCGAATTCCCCCTCGCATCCAATCACCAAAGATACTTAGGTTCAGAAAGCCAGCGATTTGTATTACAATCAGTAAAAACAAACCCAAAAAGTTGCTGAGCCCGAATAATCTACTGGTATGTGTATTCATTGTGCCTATCCTCCTATCCGAATACTACGAATTCTTGGAGCAACATTATCGTTTTCTGCTATTTCTTTTACTGTATTTTTAAAACCTAACTCTTCCCCTATGGTAAATTCTCCGGATAATATTATCTCCTCAAAACCACGTTTTATTCTATCCGCAACATTACACGATTTAAGCGATTCTAATACTTCGCCAAAGGTGTTGAACTTTTGTATTACGGTTGGATATTCCCTCGATTCCGGGTCTTCTTTGAAAACTAATTCTAATATATATTCTTTCATTTTTGCTCACACTTTTCCTCAATGTCACCTTTATGCTTTTACGGAATTATGTCTGTTTCGTTCAGTTGCCCCTAAAGGGACTCCTTTTAGTCGCCGAAAGCACCGTTTTTCTGAGACGGATGGATTTCGGCGTTATTTCTATAAGTTCGTCGTCTTTTATAAATGTGATCGCCCTCTCAAGAGTCATCGGCTGAACAGGAGTAAGAACAATAATATCATCTTTTCCGGCGGCACGCATATTTGAAAGTTTTTTTTCTCTGCACGGGTTCACATTCAAATCATTATCACGGTTATTGTCGCCTATTATCATTCCTTCATACACCGGGTCGTTAGGAGATACGAAAAGTATTCCGCGCGGTTCAAGGTTGTAAAGAGCATACGGCACGGCTTTGCCGTCTCTGTCGGAAACCAGAGAACCGGTTGTTCTCAACGCAAAATCTCCCCTGTACTGCTCGTAATCCTGAACATAAGAGTTCATTATTCCCGTGCCTCTTGTATCGGTAAGAAATTCGCTTCTGTATCCGATTAAAGCACGCGTCGGAACGGTGAACTCCAGCCGAACTCTTCCTGTTCCGTGATTCACCATATTGAGCATCTTTCCTTTTCTGCCTGAAAGTTTTTCTATAATTAGACCGATATTGGACTCGGAGCAGTCAATAAAAAGATGTTCTATCGGCTCTAATGTCTTCCCGTCTTTCTGTTTGAATATCACCTGAGGTCTGCCGACGCTGAGTTCAAAATTTTCGCGTCTCATCATTTCAATAAGTATTTCCATCTGGAATTCGCCTCTTCCTTTAACTATGAAATTATCGGAGCCCGGAATTTCCTCAACCTGTATGGCGACATTCTGCAGTGCTTCTTTTTTTAACCGTTCCAATATTTTTCTTGATTGAACAACACTCCCCTCCGTGCCGGAAAGAGGTGACGAATTAATAGAGAATAGCATGGAAATAGTCGGCTCGTCAACTTCTATTCTTTTAAGCGCCTTGGGATTTTCCTTATTGCAAATCGTATCGCCGATGGACACATCTTCAATGCCTGCAAGTATTACAATATCTCCCGCCGCGGCGGACGATACTTCTTTTATGCTGATACCGTCGTAGACCTGAAGTTTCGTCGTTTTTAACGGAATAAGGTCGCCGTTTTCTTTTATGCAAACAAGGTGAGCATTCTTGCTTACCTGTCCGTTAAATACGCGGCCTACGGCAAGCCGACCGACATAATCGGAATAATCAAGGTCGCATACAAGCATCTGAAATGGCTCGCCGGGTTTATATGAAGGACCGGGGATTTCGGATATTATCGTGTCAAACAGTATACTCAAGTCCTTTCCTTTTTCATTAAGCGATTTCTGTGCTATACCCTCTCTGCCGACGGAATAAATCACCGGAAAATTGAACTGCTCCTCTTTTGCATCAAGGTCAATAAACAATTCATATACATCATCAAGAACTTCCTTCGGACGAGCATCCTTCCTGTCAATTTTATTTATCAAAACAATTATTTTAAGTCCGGCTTCCAGGGCTTTTTGCAAAACAAATCTTGTCTGGGGCAAAGGCCCTTCGGCGGCATCCACAAGAAGCAATGCTCCGTCAACCATTTTAATCGCCCGTTCCACTTCGCCTCCGAAATCGGCGTGACCCGGAGTATCCAGAATATTTATTCTCACATCTTTCCACCGGGCGGCGCAGTTTTTTGCGGAAATTGTAACGCCGCGCTCTTTTTCTAAATCCATATTGTCCATAACACGCTCGGAAACTTCCTGATTTTCCCTGAATGTCCCGCTCTGACGCAGCATAAAATCAACAAGCGTTGTTTTCCCGTGGTCAACATGCGCTATTATTGCGATGTTCCGCACCTTATCATTTATTTTATTTTTTTTCATATATTGAGATGATACTACCAATTCGTGTACGGCTCACCTTTTATATCAACACCGTTATTATTAACGACAACTTTACCGCTGCGAAAACAATAAAACCAGCCGTTGTAATTACCGGAAGGTAAATTACCGGAATCAGGTTCATTCCAAACGCCGCTGCGCACCGCTTTACTTGGGTCGGGTGAAACGGAGTTCTCCGGCAATGTTCTGATATACGGACTAAAATCGCTGCAGAGTTCCTCGGACCAGCCCCTTGCGTATATACCGTCGGGACTGCCGGTTGCTACCCCCCAATTCTGGTCGGCAACACCGCCGGAGAGTTCATAAAGCGGGACGGCGGGCGGGTCCCCCGAGAGACGGTACGGGTATAGCCCTTCATTCCCACCATAATAAAAAGCCACTGCTGTTCGGCAAATACCCAGATTACCTTTGGTTGCCGATTCTTTGGCTCTTTTCATCATTTCGGCAAATTTCGGAATAGCGATACCCGCTATTATTCCGATGATGGTAACTACAATCATAAGTTCAATCAGGGTAAACCCATTAGTTTTTTTTGATATATTCATATTGTTGAAGCAGTTTTTCATTATAAATATCCCACATTGTTATGGTCCTGATAAGTATCGGAATAAGGCATAGAAGTATTATTGTTGCTGATGCAACGCGGTAAACAAAATTTATGGCGCCGCCCCTTTTTTTTTCAGCGAACAATGTCCACATTTCAACAAAAATAAAAACTATAATCGTCGTGAGCCCGAGAATACTGATTAAAAAAGGCGTATTTTTAATTCTGATATCTTCGGCTAACGGCAATTCCAGCGCCGATATGTAGGCATACCAGTGAACCGATTCCCATAAAAGTACTATCAATATGACAAAAATAAAAAATCTGGCTACTACTCTTCCCGTGTTTTCTGTTTTACCGGAAAGTCGGGCTTTTAATACCCCGATAAATTCATAAATCGCAAGAAGTATTGAAACCGCAAAACTGACGATTACTAAACTGTCCATAAAGACGCTCCTTATTTTTTATAATTTTTTTCATATATTATTCAAGATTTGAGAAGAAAAAACTCGCATTTTTACTTCAAAAAGATAAATGTTAAAAATGATGAAAGTTTGAAAAATTAATATTTCTATCAGAACGTCCCAATAATACAAATAATACAGAATAAATACAGTTTCATTTTGTATTACTCGAATATAAAATCGGAGATTCTATGTCCAAATATAGATACTCTTTGCCGGTCGCATCGGTATTTATATTCATCATATTCCCATTCTTGTTACGATAAAGAAGTTCTTGATAAAGTAACTTTGCGGCCGGGTCATAAATGAGTAACATTGAGCGGCGTGAAGTTGCCCTCAATCTTACTAATACGGCTAATCCTTTTGAGGCAGAATTGTCTATAACAAGTTGAATAACGTGAATACGGCCGATATAGTCATATTTAGTTAAATCAATTGTAATAATATTATTCCCATTTTCGCCACGCATCGCGATACTGTTACCGACATCAAAACGAATTTTCTTGCCATTCCACAAGAAAGGTTCTGCTTCGCTTTTTTCATCGCTGTAAGTTGTAAATACGAATTTTGATTCACTTGTTTTTTTGATGACTTTAATCGCCGACGGATTTATTTTGATGATTCGGCCCGCATCAAAAATAATATGTGGTCTTTGAACCCATTCTTGGTATTTGACGAATAAAATACCGGAAAAAAAAAAACGATTATAAGAGAACATGCAAACGAAATATTTATTATTTGATTTGTTCGTTTTGTTATAATTCGCGATGGAACAAACTTGCCGACAACAAATTGTATTACTGCTCCTATGATAAAACAAATGGATGGTATTAAAACAGTATAAATCGGCAAAAATAAAAAACCAAGACAATGGGTTGATGATGGCCGACCGATATACATTTCAGCAATAAATGCCGTCCATCCGAAAACAACCAAATTCACTCCGATAAAACCTGATAATAAATAGGGTATGTTGTAGGGGTATCTGTTAGAAAATATTTTCATTTTTATTATATTTTTTACATGCTCCTGTCCAACGACCTGTACTGTATCGCTTCGGCGATGTGAGGGGTCTGAATATTTTCGGAGCCGGCTAAATCGGCGATGGTTCTGGCGACTTTCAAAATTCTGTCGTGTGCACGGGCGGAAAAGCCGAGCTTGTCCATCGCATGTTTAAGAAGTTTTTTGCTGTCATCAGTGATTTCACAGTAAGTTTTTATCTGCTTTGATTCCATATGGGCGTTGCAATAGATATTTTTTTCCGTTTTGAATCTTTCTTTCTGTAACTCTCTCGCTTTTATTATCCGTTTTCTTATATCGGCGGATGAATCCGAAACGGATGCCTCGGAAAGTTCCTCAAATTTTACCGACGGAACATCTATGTGTAAGTCAATCCTGTCTAATAAAGGTCCCGATATTTTAGAAATATATTTCTGTATTACAAACGGAGTGCAGGTGCATTCTTTCGTCGGATGGCCGTAATATCCGCACGGACATGGGTTCATCGCCGCGACCAGCATAAATCTTGCGGGATACGTTAAAGACGCCTGAGCACGGGAAACGGTGACGACGCCGTCCTCAAGCGGCTGTCTCAAGACCTCCAGAACATTTCTATGAAACTCCGGCAGTTCGTCTAAAAACAAAACGCCGTTATGTGAAAGTGAAACCTCGCCGGGTTTTGGATACGAGCCGCCGCCGATGAGTGCGACATCGGAAATAGTATGATGCGGCGAGCGAAAAGGACGGGTTGCGATAAGCGACGAATGGGTTGATGTAAGCCCCGCTATTGAGTGAATTTTCGTCGTTTCAATTGCTTCTTCAAAAGACATCGGCGGAAGCACCGTCGGGATTCTTTTGGTTAACATCGTTTTTCCGCTGCCGGGAGAACCGATTAAAAGTATGTTGTGTCCGCCGGCGCAGGCAATCTCCACCGCCCTTTTGACGAACGCCTGACCTTTGACATCCTTAAAATCAACTTCATAATGCGATGACGACGAAAAAAGTTTGAGCAAATCAATTTTGTAGGGCGTTGCCTGTGTTCCGGCGGAAATTATTTCAACGGCTTTTTTTAACTCTGACGCGGGATAAACATTCAGTCCGTCAACAATCGCCGCTTCGTTTTTATTCATTTCAGGCAGAACCAGTCCGTCAAATTTTTCCTCTTTAAGTTTTATCGCAATAGGAAGAACGCCGTTAACCCGTCTTATTGAACCGTCAAGCGATAGTTCGCCCAATAACGCATATTTTTTATCGTCTGTCTTTATTTGCTCCGTCGCAAGAAGAATTCCTATTGCAATCGGCAGGTCAAAAATCGCACCCTCTTTTTTTACGCCGGCAGGGGCTAAATTAACAGTAACTTTTTTTGTCGGAAAATCAAATCCGGAATTTTTTATCGCGGAAATCACCCTGTCACGGGATTCTTTTACGGATGTGTCGGGAAGCCCGACTATGTTGAAAGTAGGAAAACCGCTGGATATATCAACCTCCACGGTAACGATGTAGCCGTTTATTCCGTAGACGGATGCAGAAAGCACTTGCGAAAGCATATTGTCTCCTTCGGAGAAGTTAAAAGTATAAATAAAAGGTTAAAATTAAAATTTTAACCTTTTCCGCCACTACGACTTTGGCGAAGACGCCTCTGGCAGAAACCTTAAACCTTTAACTTGCCTTTTTTACAGGTTCTGTTCAATTATTTCTTTGAGTTCAAATACAGACGGCAGTTTATAAATATCCCTTATAAAAATTCCTCGGCGGGTGTTCTTCCTCCATGAAAGATAGGCGACTTTGTTGTTTGACGATACCTGCGGCAACGACGACGAAAAATACTTGTCACTTACAAGCATTTCAGTTTTTTTTGTTTTTATGTTAACGATATAAATCCCTTTGTTTTCAAAAATATCCCGTATCTCTTTATCTTTTAGACGGTATTTTCTCCGCCACGAACCGAGGAATACCACATTCTCATTATCTTTCGTGAAAGATGTGAATTTGTTAAAAAAATTATCGGAAACAACATCCTCCGATATTTTGCTCTCAACATCCATAACATAAACACCCGAAAAGTCCAGAGAATCAATTTTTCCGTCGTCGTTAGTATCCCGGCGGCGGGATAGATAAATGATTTTTTTACCGTCATGCGAAAACAAAGGATATGAGTTGTCGTATTTGTCTTTTGTAAACCGTACCGTCTGTTTATTTCTGATATCCGTAGTATAAATTGCCGACGCATCCCGGAAATCAATTTTACCGTCGCCGTTGGTGTCGTCGCGCCAGGAAGAATATACAATATAATTTCCGTCGTTTGAAATAGCAGGCGAAGTGTTTTCATATAAATCCGGAACCAATTCCCTAATCGTTTTCGTTTTAACATCAACGGAATAAATTCCGGAATTACCACCGCTTCGACGCCACCCGCAGAAAACAACGGATTGCCCTTCGGGCGCAAAAATAGGTTTTTTATTATATGTCTCATCCGTTACCAAAAGTTGTTCATCGCCGTTTTCTAAATCAAAAATATAAATACCGGCGGAGTCCTTATTGTCAATTTTGCCGTCGTTATTGGTATCCCGGCGGCGGGATAGATAAACCGCGTATTTTCCATCCGGAGAAAAGGAACAGTCGGAGTTTATGTAGTTATCCTCCACAATCTGTCTTTCGTTTTGACCGTCGGAATCAATTACATAAATCCCGCCATTATCAAGGTAATTTATCCTGCCGTCGCCGTTAGTATCCCGCCTTACGGATGTAAAAATTATTTTTTTACCGTCGGAAGAAAAATTTAGATATGTATTGTAATGCTGGTCGGATGAAATCTTTTTAAAATTCGTAATTTCAACCATTTCTTTTATTATTTCTTCATCGGGTTGAAGTTCCAAACACTTCAGAAGATTTTCTTTTGTCTTATCAATGTCGTTTTTCTTGTAATATGCCTTCGCAAGATAAAATTGCGCATTACAATCATTCGGATCTTTGGAAAGCATCTGTGAAAAATGTCCAATCGCATCGTCATACTTTCCGGTTTTCAAAAAGTCAATTCCTTTTTCTAATTTTGACTTAAAAAAAATCATAGCCCACCCCCTAAATCGTGAAACCCGACGGAGCAAACGCATTTTCTATATGTTCAATTTTATCATCGCAGATGGCAATTATGTCAAATCTGTAATCTGAATTAAGAGAATTTTTTTTGATGAACGAAAAAGCGGCAAGCGATAGGTGTTTCTGTTTATAAAAATTAACTGCTAACTGCGGCGAGCCGTAAGAATCTCCTGAACGGGTCTTTACTTCCACAAAAACGATTGTTTTTTTATCTTTTGCAATTATGTCTATTTCTCCGAATTTAGTGCGAAAATTTTTATCAAGAATTTTATATCCGAGTTTCGCAAGATACTTTTCGGCAAGTTCTTCGCCTGATTTTCCGAGTTCAGCCGACTGTGTCATAATTTCGCACCGGTTCAAAACTTTTTCTGTGAATTGGACAGGAACCGAATATTCTTATTGCATTTATATGAAATTTTGTGCCGTAACCCTTGTGTCTTGCAAAACCGTAATTCGGAAATCTTACTGCATATTTCTCCATAAGTTTATCACGGGTCACTTTTGCAATAACGGAAGCGGCGGCAATTGATGCACTTTTTGAATCTCCTTTTACAATCGTTTTTTGAGTATTTTTTATGTTAATCGGTTGATTACCGTCTATAAGAACAACTCCGGGATTAACCTTCAGTTTTTCAACCGCAATTTTCATAGAAAGTTTCGTCGCTTCTAAAATATTCATTCGGTCAATCGCAATATGATTCACGATTCCCACCTGATAATCAATGCATTTTTTTATAACTTCTTTATAGACGGAATATCTGATTTTGGGGTTAAGTTTTTTAGAATCGTTCAGATTTTTTATGAAGGTATTTTTTTTTAATACTACTGTCGCTGAAACAACAGGTCCTGCTAAGGGGCCCCTGCCTGCTTCGTCAACGCCGGCGACAAAACCAAACCTGCGGAATTTCTTGTCAAAGTCAAACAATTTTTTCATCCAACGGGGATTTCTTTCAGTCATTATTTGCTTCTATTCGCTTCGCTCACTCCCGACTGAAGTCGGGGGCTACCTGTTATTGATGTGATGCTTCGGGTTTAGACGGGCGGATTAAAATCCACCCAAACCCTCGCATCATTTTTTATTCGCTTACGGCAGGTTTCTCCGTCAAGACGGCTTCTTGAGGTATGGAGATTTCCTGCCTCACATTTTTTTCTTCAATTCTCGCGGACTTGCCCGATAACCCGCGTAAATAATACAGGCGGCTCCTTCTTACTTTACCCTGTTTGACAATTTCTATGTTTTCTATGCGGGGCGAATTAAGAAGAAAAATTCTTTCAATGCCGATGCCGAAAGAAATTTTTCGGACGGTAATTGTCTTGCTGATACCGGCACCTCTCATTCTTAAAACTGTGCCTTCAAAAACCTGAGTTCTTTCTGACTCACCCTCAACAATTTTGTAGTGAACCCTTACCGTATCTCCCTGTCTAAATACAGGTATTTCCTTTTTCTGATACTGACTTTCAACAACATCCATAATGTTTTCCATTTTTTTCCTCCAAGTTAATTTTTATTTTTTTCCAGCAATTCCGGACGCTTTAATAATGTATTCTGTCGTGCATTTTCTTCCCGCCACTTTTTTATTTTTTTATGATTGCCTGATAACAGCACTTCGGGAACTTTTAATTTGCGAAAATTGTAAGGTCTCGTATAGACGGAATTTGCAAGACCGCATGCCCAGTGAGAATCATTTTCAACGGAATCGCTTTTTGCCACAACTTTCGGAAGTAAGCGAACCACCGCATCAACTACCGCCATAGTCGGAATCTCGCCGCCGGTCAAAACAAAATCTCCGACGGAAATTTCCTCATCAATAAATTTCAGAACTCTTTCGTCCACACCGCCGTAATGTCCGCAAATAAATATCAAATGTTTATATTTTGACAACTCTTTCGCTTTTTTCTGATTGAAAACTTTTCCCTGCGGCGATAATAAAATCAACCTCTGCTTTTTAACCTTTAACCTTTTACCTTTAACCTTTTCTATCGCCTTTACTATCGGAGGAGCCATCATTATCATTCCGGCACCACCGCCATAAGGTTTATCGTCAACCGTTTTATGTTTTCCTTCAGCGAAATCTCTTATATTTGTAATTTTTATTTTTACGATTTTTTTATCAACCGCTTTTTTTATAATACTTTGAGAAAAAACGGAATCAAAAAGCGACGGAAAAAGCGTTAATATATCTATTTGCATTTATATTTTTTTATCATTTTTCAACCACTTTCAATCGGAGCGAAGCAAGAAATTTGTAAGGAACCTTGAGGAGCGACTTCGCCTTCAGGAGCGACGATTAGAGCGAAATCCGACAGGGCGGTCGGATGAGCGTTTCCGACAAATTTGCTTGCGAGCGACTATTCCTCTACATCCACCCTGTATCTTTCTCCGTTTTTTGTTGCACCCGCCGAAACCACCTGTCTGATGGCTTTTATAATTCTACCCTGTTTGCCTATAACCCTTCCTTTATCCGCATCCGCAACTTTTATTTTTATAACTTTTCCCGTTTCCGATTCATCAAGCGTAACACTAACATCTTCCGGTTTATCCACCAGCGATTTTACAATGTACTCAACAAGTTCTTTCATTTTGTGTCTCCTATTCGGTCACCGTTGGCGACCTCACCCCCGACTGAAGTCGGGGGCTACATTTTATGAAAATCTATAACGCTGAAGCAGTTTTTTTGATAATACTCTTTACCGTGGCGGAAACAACAGCACCTGTTTTGAGCCAGTAATTTATCCGCTCCATTTTTAACAATGTGTTTTTTCTGTCACGCGGATTATACTGCCCCAGTTCCTCCAGCGGCGCACCGCCCGTTCTTTTTTTTGAATCAATCGCCACCACACGATAAACCGGATAAAGCGATTTCCCAATTCTTTTCAGTTTGATTGCAACTGCCATTTTTGGAACCTCCTTGTTTTTTGCCACAGAGAACACAGAGAAAAAAACAGAATTAAGAATTAAAATCTCTGCGGCTTATTTTTTGGTCGCCGACATTTTTAATTTTTTTATGCTTCTTGCAACGGACAAGCCGGACCTGAAAACTGAATTTCCCGCTACAACGATATCGGCGCCGGATTTTACCACGCCGTATATTGTATCAAAATTTATTCCGCCGTCAACACTTATTTTTACATTTTTATTTTTTGCCCGCTTCGCCGAAACTTCAGCGAGGCGAGTCATATTTTTTAAGTCGGAAATTTTTTTCAATGCCGACGGTATAAACCCTTGACCGCCAAAACCCGGGTTGACGCTCATCACGAGCACCAAATCCAATTCTTTCAGATATTTTGAAAGTTCGGAAACGGGAGTCGCGGGATTAAGCGAGATGCCAGCTTTAAGTTTCAGCGATTTTATTTTTTTTATCAACGCTGAAGGATTTTTTACCGCCTCAATGTGAAATGTGAGCCAGTCGCTTCCCGCTTTTGCAAACGGTTCAATATATTTTTCGGGTTCTGTTATCATAAGATGAGTGTCCAAAATCATTTTTGTTTTTCTCCTCAATGATTCTATCACGACCGGACCTATAGTTATATTCGGAACAAAACGACCGTCCATAACATCAATGTGCAAAATTTTTACGCCCGCGCTTTCGCATTTTTTTATATCTTTCAGTAAATTTGAAAAATCCGCAGACAAAATAGATGGAGCAATCTCAATTCTCATTCGTTTCACTCATTATCGCTAAACCGACGCTAAACTTTAAAAAACTCGCGAAACCAACGCAAAATATTTCGCGTCAGTTCTGCGTTTTGTTCTGCGTCTGTTCCGCGTTTCCTACAGCAATCCAAAACTCCGCCGTTTTATTTTCTCCAAGTACGACATCACTTTCCGGCATCTGTTTTACGACGGTATTTTCTGAAATTGCCGAATCATTAACTTTGTTTATGCTTTTAATTTTTACGCCGTTCTGATTAGCCCAGTTTTCGGCTTCTGCAATGTTTTTCCCGAGAAAATCCGGCATCAGCAGAACCCCTTCCGGCGGAATACCCAATGAGACAACTATATTAACCAATCCGTTTTTCGCAATTGATGTCCTCGACGCAGGATTTTGCGAAATTATTTTTCCCTTTTCAACGACGGTTGAATATTTTTCATCCTGCTCGCCTAAATCCAACCCGTTTTTCCTCAAAATAAGATGGGCTGAACGAACCGTCTGGTTTGTTAAATCCGGAACGAAAATTATCTCACCGCCGACGGAAACCACAACATTTACGGCTTTGCCTTCCTTGATAATGCTCCCTGCAACCGGCGACTGTGAAATTATTAAGCCCGAGGGCACATTAGAATTAAATTCATCGGCACCTTTTTTAAGATACAAATTCAAAGAAGACAAAACATCCAGAGAGTCGGCAATGTTAATTCCTATGAGGTTGGGAACAATGCGGTCTTTTTTGCTGTGAATCAACGCATCTATAAGACGGTTCATCCCGACGACAAAAGCAATCCCGCCTATTAAAAACCACAAAATCCACTGAAAAATTTTTCTCATTAGTAAATAATTCGCGGACCTTCCGCCATCTTTTCAAGGCGATGAACCCGTTCCTGTATCGGAGGATGGGTGGAAAATAACTTAAAGAGAGCATCACCTTTAAGCGGATTAACTATGAATAAATGGGCTGTTGACGGTTCAACATGCACAGTACTTCTTTTTGAATAATTTTCTAATTTTTTAAGAGCAGAAGCAAGTGCCATCGGCATTCCCGTCAGTTTTGCAGCACCTTCATCCGCACCGTACTCGCGGGAACGGGAGATTGCAAGTTGAATAAGAAGCGCCGCTATAGGCGCGACTATTGCCGTCGCTAAAAGTCCCAATCCGCTGCCTCTGTCCCTGCTATCACGACGGGAACCGCCGCCGAAAATTGCAGCCCACTGCGCCATTCGGGCAAGCATTGAGATTGCACCCGCCATGGTTGCAGCGATTGTCGCTATCAAAATATCGCGATGTTTGATATGCGAAAGTTCATGTGCCAGCACGCCTTCAAGTTCGTTTTCGTCAAGAATATCTAATATACCTTTCGTTACGGCAACTGATGCGTGTTGCGGGTTTCTGCCTGTTGCGAACGCATTCGGTATTTCCATCGCAAGTACAAAAACTTTCGGCATCGGAATACCCGCCTTCACCGTAAGCCGTCTTACTACTTTAAATATTTCGGGCGCTTCGTTTTCTGATAGCGGTTTCGCACCATACATCGCAAGGACGATTTTATCCGAAAACCAGTACATAAAAAAATTCATAACCGCCGCGAACATAAAAGCGATAATCATACCCTGCTCACCGCCAACGGCATTGCCTATCAGAAGAAACAACGCCATCATACCGAGCATAAGAAAAAATGTCTTTAATCCGTTCATAAAACTACCTCCTAACGATTTTTTTATTATATCAAAAAAAAATAATTTGTCAAGATAATTTGTCGGTAACTGCAAGTTTGTGACCTAAAAGAAACGACCATGAGGACATAACTTTTTTTGAGGCGGGCTGGACCGTTTTAACGAGTAAAAAACCGGGATTACATTTGACAATAAATCCGATATTTTTTTGAATGAAAACGACGGAACCAACAGGAAAAGATGGAGAGATGGCTAGATGGCTAGATGGAAAGATTTCTGCTTCAAGGATTTTTAAATTTTTAATTTTTGATTTTTCATTTTCAATTGCCGTATGGGCGTTCGGCCACGGTTTTGTCCCGCGAATTAAATTGTGAATTTCTTCTGCGGGCTGATTCCAGTCAATCTTACCGTCGGACTTTTTCAAAGGCGGGGCATAACTTGCTTCACCCTTCTGCGATTCGCCATTAAAACCCTTTTTTATTTTTTCAAGCGTCTCGCTTAAAACATCAATCGCAACAAAAATAAGTTTTTTTTGTAGAGCAACGGTGTCATCATTTTGAGCGATTTTAATTTTTTTCTGAAAAATTATTTTACCTGTATCCAGCCCTTCATCCATAAAAAAACCGGTTACGCCGGTTTCTTTCTCACCTTTTATGATTGCCCACTGGATAGGTGCGGCTCCTCTGTATTTCGGCAAAATAGAAAAATGCAGGTTGACGCAACCTGACGGAAAAAGAGCCAAAACCTCTTTCGGTAAAATTTTTCCGTAAGCAACTACGATAGCAAGTTGAGGGTTAAAAGTTGAGAGTTGAGAGATGAAATCCTTATCTTTAAGATTTTCCGGAGTAAAAACAGAATTTTTTTTTTCTATAGCGATTTTTTTTATCGGAGATGGTACGGATTGAAGATGTCTTCCAAATGGTTTATCGCTCCGGGTTACCGCACAAACGACATCTTCATTTTTCAATAAATACTCAAAAATGGGAAGGACATATTCAGGAGTGCCGAAAAAAGCAATTTTCATTTTTTATTTATCTGTTATCACCGGAGCGAGGGAAAAGTTTCTGCAGAGCCTCGGTTTGCGACTTATTCGTTCTAAGAGCAAACCGCAGAGCGAGTTCTAACGAGCGTCTCAAAGAAACTTGTTCCCGAGCGACATTCATTTTTTCCTGAAATACTCCCTATTAAGTTTCAATCTTCTTATAAAATTTACTCTGTCAAAAAATACGATGCCGTTCAAATGGTCAATCTCATGCTGGAAAACACGCGCAAGGATTCCTTCTACTTCCATTTTTATTTCTTTTTCGTCCGGTCTAATGCCGCACACAACAATTTTTTCTGCTCGTTTGATTTTTGCTGAAATACCCGGAAAAGAAAGGCAACCTTCTTCTAAATAACAATTACCTTTACAAGATAAAATTTTTGGATTAAAAAGTATAATAGGTTTTTGTTTGCCATCCGGTTTTATATCGGCAACAAAAACGCTTGACAACTCGCCGACCTGATTGGCAGCAAGACCGATGCCGTTGAAAAAATACATCGTCTCCAGCATATCCTTGGAAAGTTTCAGGAGTTTACCGTCAATACGGGTGATTTTTTCAGATTTGGTTTTAAGTATTTTTTCCGGATATTTTTTTATCTGAAGGATTGCCATAAAAATAATTATGATACCGTTGAAAAAGTCCTCAACGGTATTGATTACAGCGATTATGAACAACGATGTCAGCGATTTACCGACGAGAATTTATCGCTGTAATCGGTGTTTTCATCTCCGTAATCAAGATTGTTGGGTTTTTCAACAATGTCATTATATCAAATTATATTTCTTTGTCAACCTTCTATATAAGCCCGAGAGCCGATATTGATTTTAAA
>DHFT01000048.1 GCA_002402375.1 Elusimicrobia bacterium UBA4817
AAATATTTTTCAGCAGACCCTAAATTATTTATTAACAGGCAGGAATAATCATATACTATGTCGAACAATTATGATAAATTATTTAACCAAACACTAACGAGGCCCCTGCATGGATGACAATGTGATGTTTCCGAAGTTATTCGCACCTATCAATATAAATGGTGTGGAAATAAAAAACCGGGTTGTCTTTTTACCTCATGGCACAGCTTATGTGGATCAGGACTATGCCCCTACTGAAAGAGAAATGTATTACTACGAAGAAAGAGCAAAGGGCGGCGCCGGACTTATAGTCGTACCCAGTCTGATTGTCCATCCCACCGGGGTATATCCGGGTTTGGGCATAGGATACAGCAGGAGTAATATCCCCAAGTTCAAGAAAATAGTTGATGCCGTACATTCTCATGGGGCAAAGATATTTATACAACTTTCACATATGGGCAATCAGACAAAAAGTGTAGAGACATTCCATCCTACCTGGGCGCCATCGGCCATACCTGATATGACTGTAGGTGAGATGCCCAAAGAGATAACCGTGGAAGAAATAAAAGAATTAGTCGAGTCCTTTGCAGCATGTGCTGAAATGCTTATGGAAGCCGGTTTTGATGGCGTAGAGATAAAGGTTGCTCATGATGGTATACTGGGACAATTTGTGTCTCTCCTCAAAAACAAGAGAACAGATAAATATGGCGGCAGCATAGAAAACAGAGGAAGAATAATTGTAGAAATTTTGAGTGCTATAAGAGAGAAAATCGGACAAGTACCATTGGGTGTAAGGTTTGGTATAAACAGGTATTTGCCCGGAGACTATGGTGTAGATGAGGCTGTTGAGTATGCAAAGCTGTTTACGACTGTTGCCGACTATATAAGCACCGATACAGGTACATGGGAAAGCATAGATATGCTTGTGCCATCTATGAACATACCGCAGGGTTTCCTTTTGGAAGATGTAGCAAGGATAAAGCAGGCAACCGGTAAAATCGTAATTGGTAACGGACGTATTATATGGCCAGCTACTGCTGAGAGTGCACTGGAAAACAACTACTTGGATATGGTAGGCATGGCCAGGGCCCTAATAGCCGACCCATATTGGGCAAAGAAAGCCGAAGCAGGAAAGCCGGATGAAATAAGAGGTTGTATCGGCTGTAACCAGAAGTGCATGGGTAGATTGTTACAAAACCTGCCGATAAGCTGTGTCCAAAACTCTACCTCCGGTCATGAAAAGAAATACGGAGAGGATGTCCTTTACAAAAAGACCGCAAAACCCAAAAAGATTGTGGTGGTAGGCGGAGGTCCTGCAGGAATGAAGGCAGCAGAAATATATGCCAGAAGAGGCAATCATGTAGTGTTATTTGAAAAAGACGACGAGCTTGGAGGAAGGGTGCGCTGGGAGAGCAGAATCCCCGGAAGACGCGGAGTATCAGGTGTAAGCCACTATCTTATGTATATGCTGAGTATACTCGATAACGTTGATGTAAGGTTAAATTCAAAGGCAGATACCGAAGCCGTATTAAAGGAAAACCCGGATATTGTCATTATTGCTACAGGTTCGACCCCGATTTCGGCAAATCCGAATTACTACGGCACCATTGAAGCACTTAATGGCAGTGTCAAGGGAAATAGTATACTTATTGCAGATAATGACTCAACCACCGAAGGCGCCGGCATTGCAGAGTTGTTTGTCAAGGCTAATAAAACAGTCCATTGGGTAACCCCAAGCTTTTTCAACGGCCAAAATATCACCGCTCCGATTTTGTTGGACTACTTCAAGAGACTTGCTGGGAAGGAAAACCTCATACTTCATCCAATGAAAGTGTTGATTGATTTTAAAGATGGAAAGGCAACTCTGCTTAATCTATACCTCAACACGACAGAAAAATTAAATGGCATAGATTCCGTGGTAGTTACGGGCATAAAGGAACCGAATAACGGCCTATATGATTCTATTAGAGGAGAGGTATCCGAATTGTATCTAATAGGTGATGCAGCCGCTCCTCGTGATATAGCTTCTGCTCTTGAGGATGCGGTAGGACTTACTGAATTGATAAAGGAGGCTTAGTTTTTTACGTTGAAGGGAGGAGGTTAGCAATGACTATATCGGAAAAAATCCCGAAAAAAAAGGGGTGATGGAATGGTTAAGAAGCAGCGGTAAAAATTAAAAAAGGAGGTTACGGTTATGGCTGACGTTAAGAAGGAATTGGTTAAAATGTTGAACCGTGCGCTGGAGTTGGAACATGCCGCAAGAATACAGTATCTTGCACATGCGGAATTGATAAAAGGCGAAAAAGCCGAGAAGATAACTGAGCGGCTGAAAGAGATTGCATCCGACGAGCAAAAACACGAGGAAAAATTCAGAAACCTTATCGGAAATTATCTCGGCGGCGAACCCTCAATGTCTCTTGCGGAAACACATAGGGCTAAATCGCTAAAAGATATACTGGATGTCAATCTTAAAGGCGAAAAAGACGCCATTGATTTTTACAAACAAATTTATCAGAAAGTGCTGGATAGCAAAAAAGAGCTTCAGTATGAATTTGAAACTCTTGAGCACGAAATCCGGCATGTTATAACGGACGAACAGGAACACGTGGTTGAACTTTCGCTTTTGCTCGGTTTGTAACCGGTCAAAATCGGCTTAATAAAATCAGGGGGTATTATGAAAGGATTCGTATGCAGCGTATGCGGTTTTGTATCCATTGACGGCACGGCTCCGGAGAATTGCCCGGTTTGCGGCGCTCCTCAGAAAGCGTTTCAGGAGAAGGATGCGCTCAATCTTCCGCAAGACCCAAAAAATCTGACGGAACTTGAAAAAAAACATGTCCCGGTAGTCCGGATTGTCAGGAAATGCGGTTTAGTCCCGGAAGGTTGCATAGATGCAAATGTCAGAATCGGGGAAACATTGCATCCGACGTTGCCGGAACATTTTATTGTACATATAGATTTTTATGTGGACAAAAAATTTGTTTCGCGGGTAATGCTTAAACCCGAGAAAGTTAATCCGGCAGTCGGACTTCATATCAGAGTGAAGAGCGGCAAACTTACCGTTATAGAATTCTGCAACCTGCACGGCAACTGGATAACGGAAACGGATTTCTGAAAAAAATTAAATATGGGATTGTTGAAAAACCCAACAATCTTGATTACGGAGATGAAAACACCGATTACAGCGATAAATTCCCGTCAGTAAATCGCTGACATCGTTGTTCATAATCGCTGTAATCAATACCGTTGAGGACTTTTTCAACGGTATCAATATGTCCATATCGGTGGTTTTGTTTAAGAGTAAGTCCTGTGCGGCTTGCGGTCAGGTTGAACCTATCTATAAATCCGCGGTTGAATTATACCGTGATAAAATAAAGAGCGAGACGGTTGATATTACGGAAAATCTTGATGCGGCGATAAACAACGGGGTTATGACCGTCCCTACTATAATATTTTTCAAAGACGGTAAAGAGGTCAAAAGGTTCGCCGGTCCCGTCTCAAAAGAAAAACTTGAAGAGACGATAAATGCTCTCGGTTGAAAATTCTATGGACTATTTTGCAAATCTTGTTTCTATAAATCTGGCGGGTAACAATCCCCTTGTTTATGTTTTTGTTTTGCTCGCCGGAGTAATAACCGGTTTCACACCCTGCGTTTATCCGGTTTTACCTATAATAGTAGGGTATATCGGCGCCCTGCAGGTTAAATCGCGTGCCCGTGCATTTCTCATTTCCTTTTTTTATGTTATGGGAATGGCTGTAACGTATACGCTGCTCGGAATCGTCGCATCCGTTACCGGAATGCTTTTCGGCTCGTTACAGTCAAATCCGTGGACGTACATTTTTGTCGGGAATGTGATTCTGGTAATGGCTTTGTGGTTTTTGGGCATAATAAACATACCGCTGCCCGCCTTTAATTCGCCTAAATTTAAGTCAAAAGGTCTCATACCGGCTTTTGTGCTCGGTCTTGTATCGGGGATAATATCCGCGCCGTGCACTGCGGCGGTGCTGGGGATACTTCTTACATATGTTGCCACAAAACAGAATCTTATATTCGGCGGCACGCTACTTTTCACATATGCTCTCGGTCTCGGGACGCTCATTATAATTGTAGGCACTTTCACGGGTTTCATAAATACCTTGCTTAAATCCGAGGAATTGTCAATAAAAATAAAAAAAGCGTTTGGGATATTCATGCTGCTTCTGTCACAGTATTTTTTCATACAGGCGGGAAAATTTTTTTAACGGAGGAGGGACGGCTATGAAAAACTGGATTTTGGTTGCGGCGGCAGTTGTGATAAGTTTTGCGCTTTTTTCATGCAAAAAGGAAATGGCTAAAGAGCATGAGCATATGGAACAGATGGGTGGCATGGACACAATGTCCCCCGGAGCAGAGACGGAACCAGTCATAAGAAATGCTCGGGCGGATGAAATGGGCAAAGCGGTTGTCTGTCCTGTACTGGGTACCAAATTCAATGTTTCAAATGTAACACAGGCATCCGACTACAAAGGCAAGACCTATTATTTCTGCTGTGCGGAATGTCCCGGAGAATTTAAGAAAAATCCGGATAAATACGCCAAATAAATGGTATTAAATGACTGAAATATCTATTATTATCTGCGGTCAGGCCGGCCAGGGAATACAGACGGTCGGATATATTTTGGCAAAAGCCGTTTTAAGGAGCGGCTATTATATTTTTGCGTGGCAGGATTTCCAGTCAAGAATCCGCGGCGGCGAGTCGTCCTTTCGTCTTGTAATAAGCGACCAGCCCGTCAGTTCGCTTCCCGAAAAATATGATATTCTTATATCCATGGACAAGTCAAATACCCCGTTTTATGCTCCGCTTGTAAAAAAGTCGGGAATTATTATCGCTGAAAACGGCTCCGGGGAAAATTCCGTTGAAGCGCATTTCCGGAAGATTGCCGAGGATGTCGGCGGAAATAAAATATATGCCAATGCTTCAGCCGTCGGTGTCGTTTCCGGAATACTGGGACTTGATTTCAAAAAGATAGAAAATGTTTTGAAAGAGGAATTTTCCAAAAAGAGCGATGAAGTTGCAGATAAAAATATAAAAGTTGCAAGATACTCTTGCGATGAGACAGTAAAAAATAATAGTAAAAAATTCCCCCCGGTAAAAGAACTTAAAAATCCCGGCAGAAAGATTTTAACCGGCAATGAATCGCTGGCATTGTGGGCAATCGCCGGCGGGTGCCGATTTATGTCGGCGTATCCGATGACGCCGTCTACCGGAATTATCACCTACTTGTCGGAGACATCACATAAAACAGGAATTTTAATTGAGCAGGCGGAGGATGAACTCGCCGCGATAAATATGGCACTGGGCGCAAGTTTTGCCGGGGTTCGTTCTATGACTGCAACTTCCGGCGGCGGTTTTTGTCTGATGGTTGAAGGGCTTTCACTTGCGGCGATGACGGAAACCCCGGTGGTTATAGTATTGGGTCAGCGTCCGGGTCCGGCAACGGGTCTACCGACAAGGACTGAACAGGGTGAATTGAACTTTGCGCTTCATTCGGCTCACGGGGAATTCCCGAGATTTATTTTTGCTCCGTCAAATGCTTCCGATTCGTTTAAGATAATGATAAAGGCGTTTGAAATGAGTCAAAAATACAGAGTGCCGGCAATTGTTTTAACCGACCAGTATCTTGCCGATTCTTATTGGACTGTTGAAAATTTTAATTTTGAGAATATAAAATTGAACGATTGTTTTTCAAAACCTGAAGATGTCGCCGGTGAGTTTAAGACCTATTCAATTACTGAGACGGGTATATCGGAGCGGATTAAACCGGGCGAGAGCGAAAACCTTGTTATAGCCGATTCCGACGAGCACGACCAGTACGGGCACATCACGGAAAATCTGACGATAAGAAAAATGATGGTTGAAAAAAGATGGAGAAAATTGTGTTTGATGACTGACGAAATGAATGTACCCGTTCCCGACGGACTTTATGCTTCGGAAGTTGTTTTGGTGTCATGGGGTTCCACCGGCGGCATAGTTTCGGAAGTTGCGGGTATTTTATCAAAAAAAGGAACAAAAACGGAAAGTATAAATTACACCGAAATCTGGCCGCTTAAAATTCCGAAGGAGTTTTTTGATAAAAAAAGAAAATTCAAAATCGTCGTTATTGAAAATAATTTTACGGGGCAGTTCGCCGGTATTTTGGAAAAAGAGGGAGTCAGAATTGACGGTAAAATCAACAAATATAACGGGTTACCTTTTACGGCGGAGGAAATTACCGGCGAGGTAGAAAAAACTTATGGCAAAAATTGAGGATTATAAAAACAACTCAATTTCCGCATGGTGTCCGGGATGTTCAAATTTCGGGATATTGAATGCGGTAAAAAATGCTTTTGTTAAGTTAGACAACCAGCCGCAGGAAATAGTAATTATATCCGGAATCGGACAGGCGCCCAAACTTCCTCATTACTTAAAATGCAATGTTTTTAACGGACTTCACGGCCGGGCGCTTCCGGTTGCCACAGGAATAAAAGCGGTTAATCCTGAACTCACCGTTTTAACCGTCTGCGGCGACGGTGATTTTTACGGCGAGGGCGGGAACCACCTGCTCCATACTTTCCGACGCAATCCGGATATAACATCAATAGTTCACAATAATCAGGTTTATGCCTTAACCAAAGGACAGGCGTCGCCTACGACGGAACTCGGGGTAAAAACGAAATTGCAGTTTGACGGCGTAAAAGAAGAACCGCTTAACCCTCTGGCACTCGCGATTATTATGAATTGTTCTTTTGTAGCCAGAGGTTTCGCCGGCGATTTAGATTTTTTAGCCGAAATAATCGCTGCGGGAATTAAACACAGAGGTTTTGCGTTAATTGATATAATTCAGCCGTGTGTAACATTCGGAGTTCATCAGACGCCATGGTACAAAGATAAAATTTACCGTCTGGAAAATGACCATAATCCCGGCGATAGAGACGCGGCACTTAAAAAGGCGGCCGCCACCGGTGATAAAATAGCGACCGGGATTTTTTACATAAACAATAAACCGATATTTCCGGAAAAAGAAATAAATCTTACGGAAAATTTCGGAACCGACAAAAAAGTTTTGACGGAACTTGAAAAATCATTTTCTTGAAAAATAACGGATTTTTATGAGGGAAGTTTATCTTGAAAATCAGGCGAATACTAAAATTGACGAACGTGTTGTCAGCGAAATGCTGCCGTTTTTGAAAGAAAATTACGGCAATGCCCAGAGCATGAACTCTTTGGGTGCGGTTTCCAAAGATGCCGTTGAAAAAGCAAGAGAACAGGTTGCCGATTTAATAGGCGCAAAAGAAAACGAAATTTATTTTACATCCTGCGGCTCCGAGTCAAACAATCTTGCCGTTAAAGGTGTTGCCGAGGCGTATAACAAAAAAGGAAAGCATATAATCGTTTCCGGAATTGAACATTTTTCGGTGTTGTATTCCGCTCGGCGTTTAAGCCAGAGCGGTTTTGAAATTACATATCTGCCGGTGGATAAATACGGCTTCGTTTCGCCGGATGACATTAAAAAATCGCTCAGGTCCGACACAATTTTGGTTTCCGTCCAGCATGCTAATCCCGAGATAGGAACGATTCAGCCGATAGAAGAAATCTCAAAAATTTGCCGAGAAAAAAATGTTTTATTTCACACGGATGCGGTTTGTACCGCAGGAATAATTCCAGTTGATGTAAATAAATCAGGCGTTGATTTACTTTCTCTTTCAGGCAGTCAGTTTTACGGTCCGAAAGGCAGCTCCGCACTTTACATAAAAAAAGGAGTTCGCATTATTCCTCAGATTGACGGGGGAATTCAGGAAAACGGTCGCCGGGCAGGAACCGAAAACGTGCCTGCTATTGTCGGACTCGGAAAGGCGTGTGAAATCATCAAAACTGAAACGGATGAGAATTATAAAAAAATGATTCATCTGCGGGACCGTATTATTTCGGAGTTGCCGAAAAAAATAGAATACATTTATATCAATGGTCCGCTTGATAAACGGCTTCCTAACAATGTAAATTTTTCGGTTGAGTTTATAGAGGGTGAAGGTATGTTCCTTCATCTTGACGGCAAGGGAATTTACGTGTCAAGCGGTTCTGCTTGCGCATCCAAGTCATTAAAAATGTCGCATGTTTTGTCCGCTATAAAAGTTGATGCTGCCCTCGGTCAGGGTTCAATTCTGATGACGCTTTCAAAATATAACACCGATGATGAAATAGATTATGTTTTGTCGGAGTTTCCGAAAATTGTAAAAAAACTACGGGATATCTCGCCGCTGTACGACTATTTTCAAAAAACAGGTAAAAGGCATGTTGCCGGTCCCGGGACGGATTACGAACACGAGCATGAACACGAGAAAGATAATGAATGACGGAGGAAATATATGCCGTTTTATTCGGAAAAAGTAATGGAGCATTTTCAGAATCCGAGAAATGTCGGCGAAATAAAAGATGCCGACGGCATCGGAGAGGTTGGTAATCCCGTCTGCGGCGATATGATGACTTTTTACATAAAAGTTAAAGAAAATAAACTTGAAGATGTGAAATTCAAAACATTCGGTTGCGGCGCGGCGATCGCCGTATCCTCTATGGTTTCGGAATTGGCAAAGGGAAAAACTATTGACGAAGCGATTAAGATTACGAACGCGTCAGTTGCGCAGGAACTCGGCGGTCTTCCGCCGAACAAAATGCACTGTTCTAATCTCGGCGCCGATGCGCTTCACAAAGCGATTGAAAATTACAGAAAAAAATCGGGAGAAAAAAAATGAAAGAAGAATGCAAATGTCCGTTTTGTGAAACAGAATTGAAATCCAGATATCTTGAACTGGTTTTTTGTAAGCCGTGCAACATCAAATTTGTGAAATGCAAAAAATGCGGTCAAATGTTCAATAAAGAGTTGAAAAAATGTCCGGCCTGCGGGGAAAACAATGAGAGATAAAATGACAATAATACTGTTTTCCAGTGAAATGGACAAGGCGCTGGCGGCTTTTACACTCGCCACAACTGCCGCCGCAAGTAATATGGATGTTACTATATTTTTTACTTTCTGGGGATTAAACATTCTTAAAAAATCCAGATTTGCCGTCTCAAAATCGCAAAACATATTGCAGAAAATGTTCAATTTTATGAGTACTTCCGAACTGCCTATATCAAAATTAAATATGTTCGGGTTAGGCCCGTGGATGATGAAAAAATTGATGAAAAAATCAAAAATGGCGTCGCTGAACGACCTTATGAAACTTGCTAAAGAATTAAATGTTAAATATATTGCATGCACGACCAGTTGCGGTGTAATGGGTTTGACAAAAGAAAATTTTACCGATGATGTGACCGAGTTTGCGGGTGCATCCACATATCTTGCAGAAGCAAAGGATTCCAAAATAAATCTGTTTATATGAAGATAGATAAGACGCTTGATTGTATCGGGCTTTTTTGTCCTATGCCGGTAGTGAAAACAAAACTTGAACTTGAAACGATGGGGATTGGCGAAGTGCTTGAAATTCTCTCTGATGACCCGGGTTTTGAGAAGGATCTGCCCGCATGGTGCAAATTGTCCGGCGAGGAATTTTTAGAGATAAAAAAAGAGGGGAATATAATAAAAGGTTATGTGAAGAAAAACCGGTGATTTTTTAACTTGACAAAATTATTTATTTTAGTAGAATAACCATCGGGTTTTATGAAGAAAATTTCTTTAAAATATTATAAACCGGATGAGACGGCAGAAGAGACAGGAGAGTATTACTGTCATATCTGCGGAAACGAAAGCGGTAAGGATGAAATAAAATTTAAGAAGGGTGAGAAGTTCGGGGTGTGCCAGAATTGCGGCAAATCAACCCTGTGGATAAAAAAATGAATATTTTCAGCGTCAGAGAAATAATAGAATTTGCCGTTGAAATTGAAAAAAACGGCGAGAGTTTTTACCGTTACGCAGCGGGAAAATTTCCGGATGAAAAACTGAAATCGCTTTTTTTAACACTTGCCGACGAGGAAGTGGACCACAGAAAGAAATTTGAGGGGTTTCTTGAAAAAATTGAGGACTATGCGATGCCCGAAGCATTTAACGAAGATTATTACAGTTACTTGAGAGCGTACGCCGGAGAAAAAATATTCAATAAAAAACTTCCGGAAATCAAAAAACCCGTTGATGCGGTACAGTTCGCACTAAATGCAGAAAGAGATTCCATACTTTATTACATAGAAGCAAAAAACTTTGTGTTAGCCGATGAAAAAAAGATAATTGACGATATAATTGCGGAAGAAAAACGGCATTTTGTAAAACTGTCTCAGTTTAAATTTTAGGTTTTTTTTACGGTATGATTATTTTAGGAAAACCGCTTTTTATCTGGTTCGGGATATTAGGTTTTGGTTCTATAATAATTACGGCATTTTTGGGAATTAAAAGAAAAATCAAACTACATAAAACGTTTGCTTTTATATCAATTGCACTTCTCATAATACACGTTTTGGGTGTTTTAGGGGTTTACTAAAAAATTCCCGGGAGAAAGAATATGGAAAAATGGAAATGTACTGTTTGCGGTTGGGTGTATGACCCTACCGTCGGCGATCCGTCAAACGGGATAAATCCCGGAGTGAAATTTGAAGATTTACCGGCTGACTGGGTTTGTCCGGAATGCGGCGTCGGAAAAGATATGTTTGAGAAAATGTAAACGGTAGCGTAAAAAAATGAAACATAAACATCAAAAAAATGTTCAGATTCAGCCGACCGCAACTATTCCTGTGATTTCAAAAAGAGGAAAAATAATAATTGCGACAGGAATCGGATTGGTTATTGTAGGGTTTCTAATTCTAACCAAAACAAATCCGCAAGGGGATAACTGGGCGAGCATTGTTTCTCCGTTTCTTCTCATCGGCGGTTATATTACGATTGCAATAGGAATAATTTCGTAAAAGGAACGCGGAACTGACGCAGAAAGGAACGCGGAACTGACGCGGAAAAAAATGTCTGTCTGTACTCTCTGTGGTAAAGAAGCCAAAAAGGAAATAAGATGCCAACTGCTAAACAGCAATATCTGTATGATTTGCTGTTTTTCCATTTCCAGCGGTAATTCAATGATGACGAAATTAAGGAAGGAAAAAGGATTTCTCAAAGAGGATATACTTGCCAAATGCACCGCCTGTATTCAGGAAAAATCCCAGAAGTAACTTTTCTTACGACTAAACCTGCCATTTATTTATTGCTTTTTTTTCCATAATTTGATAAAATCAGCAAATATGAATAATATCAAAAACTATATTATTGAGAAAGCGGAAAGGGCAAAGAATGCTTCTAAAAAACTTGGACTTATTCCGACCGTTGTAAAAAATCGGGTACTTCTAAAAATTGCAGAAAACATTCTGAAAAGTTCCGATAGAATAATTTCAGAAAATCTCAAAGATATAAAAAATGCTGAAAAACAAAAACTGTCGTCTGCGTTAATTGACCGTCTTAAACTTAACGAAAAGCGGCTCGTCTCAATGTCCGATGGCTTAAAGGAAATAGCAAAACTGCCCGACCCTGTCGGCGAAGTTATTGAAAAAATCAAAAGACCGAACGGCTTAAAGATAGAAAAAATACGGGTGCCCTTGGGCGTTATAGGAATTATTTACGAATCCCGTCCCAATGTGACCGTTGATGCCGTCGCTTTATGTCTGAAATCCGGTAACTGCACAATTTTGCGCGGCGGCAGCGAAGCAATCAATTCAAATAAAATCCTGTCAAAAATAATTTGTAAGACCGCTTATTCAGTCGGTATCCCCGATGGAAGCGTTGAGTTTATAGATAATACAGATAGAAAAATTATATCCGAAATAATACGGCTGGATGAATATCTTGACTGCGTAATTCCCCGCGGCGGCGAAGGTCTTATAAAATATATCAGGGAGAATTCGTCGGTTCCGGTAATCGCTCACGGTAAGGGTGTGTGTCACGTTTATGTTGACAAATATGCCGATATAAAAAAAGCAATAAAAATTTCGTTCAATGCAAAGGTTCAGAGACCCGGTGTTTGCAATGCTATGGAAACGCTTTTAGTTCATAAAGACATTGCTGAAAAATTTTTGCCAAAAATGATTTCAGAATATAAAAAAGCGGGTGTTGAAATTCGCGGTTGCGAAAAAACAAAAAGAATTGTTAAGGGGATAAAAACTGCGACTGAAAATGACTGGTACACGGAATATTTGGATTTAATTTTGTCCGTAAAAGTTATCAATTCAATTGATAAAGCAATTGAGCATATAGAAAAATACGGTTCTCATCATTCCGATGCAATTATTACGGAAAATGAAAAGTATGCGGACAAATTTTTGAAAGAGGTGGATTCTGCCGCCGTATATCACAATGCGTCAACAAGATTTACCGACGGCGGTGAGTTCGGACTGGGTGCGGAAATAGGAATTTCCACTCAAAAAATGCATGCCAGAGGGCCGATGGGATTAAAAGAACTCACATCATACAAATTTGTAGTGCACGGAAACGGACAGATAAGAAAATGAAAAGTCGCCCCTAAAGGGACTTCCTTCGGTCGCTCGGGAATTGTCTCGCGGAACCGCGTCCCGCCTGTGCGGGCGCTCTCGCTCGTTTCGCAGAATGCGAATGCGAAACTCCGCGAAGTTCCGCTCAACAACTCCCTCGCTTTACAATTAGAGGGATAGAATGAAAATCGGCATATTCGGCGGGAGTTTTGACCCCGTTCACAAAGGTCATATAGCACTGGCTAAAAAAGCATTGAGACAATTAAAACTTGATTTTTTGTTTTTTGTTCCCGCGTTTTTGCCGCCGCATAAATTTAGGAAATTATCGGATGCATTTCATAGAAAAAGAATGTTACAATTAGCCGTCAAAAATTTTCCTAAATTTAAAATATCTGATTTTGAACTTAAACTGAAAAAGAAGACATATACCTATCAAACGTTAAGATATTTCCGTAGAAAATATTCTGCGGCGGAACTTTATTTTTTAATCGGTTCCGATTCTGCAAGGGATTTAAAAAATTGGAAAAATGTAAAAGAGATTACACGGTTAAGTAAAATTGTTTTTGCCGAAAGAGAGGGATACAAGGCAAAGATTTCCGCCACAGGCGGATCCGCCGATATGTGTGGCAGAAAAAAGGATTTCTTAAAACTTGAAGGAATTATCGCGGACATTTCGTCGACTGCTATTCGTGATAAAATAAAAAAAGGTTCTTCCGTCAAAGGACTTGTCCCGACGGTAATTGAAAATTACATCAATAAAAATGGTCTCTATAAAGGGTAGCCGCCCTGTGTTTTCATCGCCCACTCGGAAACGCAATCAAAATTGCTTTTCACTCGTTCGCTTAAAAATAAGTGAAATTAAAGAATTTCTCAAAAAAAATTTAAGCCGTGACAGATATATCCACACATTAAGTTTAAGAAAACTCGCAATAAGATTGGCGAAGCATCACGGTCTTGGTTTGAAGGACATCTGCAGGGTGGAGCTCGCCGCCTTATTGCACGATTGCCATAAGAAACTGGAAGAGGATAATCATTCTTTTTTGGCGGCAAAATTTGTAAAGAAAAATTTCGGCATAACCGATAGGAAGATATTGAGTGCCATTGAGCATCATACTTACGGACACAGAAACATGAGCAAATTGTCAAAGATAATATATCTCGCGGATATTTCTGAGCCAAAAAGATTATTTAAAGAGGCGAAACATATAAGAAAACTTGCGTTTGCCGATATTGATAAGGCGATGGCGGCGGCTTTGTCCACGAAAATGAGATATGTTTTGTACGAAAAAAAACAGTTATCGCTTGAAAGTGTTATTTTATATAATAAAATTTTAAGAAACAGTATCAAATGAAAAAATACATAATTATCTTCGGGCTCATCTTTTTTATTACTGTCGTTCTTACATTATTCAATCCGCTTACATTAAATCTTATTTCCGGGCAGCGTGTTAACGGAATTATTATAGGTACGGATGATGTTGACTATGCCAAACACTCGGATGTGATTATTTTTATGTCGTATAATCCGAAAAAAAGATTTTTGGATGTCATTTCAATTCCACGCGATACAAAGATTTCTGTTGAAGGAATAGCGATACGAAAAATAAACCAATTATATGCTTATGCATACAAAAAAAGCAAAAGTCATCGTAATGCTACTGAAAGCGTTAGGAATGAATTGCAGAAAATCCTCGGAATGGACATACAGTTTTATGCTCAATTGGATTACAGCGGTTTCAGAAACTTTATTGATGTTTTGGGCGGCGTAAAAGTTGAAATTAGTCGGCCGATGCATTACGACGATAACTGGGGCAAACTTCATATACATTTTTCAACGGGTACACATTTGCTCAACGGACAAAAGGCGTTGGAATACATAAGATACAGAACCGGGGACCGTGCTGATTTGGACAGGATTTTAAGACAACAGGGTTTCATTCGTGAGGTTATGAATAAGGTTAAAGACCCCAGAGTTATTATATACTTTCCAAAAATCGCTAAAATTTTCTATCAAAATATTCATACAAACATTTCTATGTGGGATATACTGGCAGTTATTTACGAATTAAAAAATTTTAATCTTTCAAATGTTCGTTTGCAGTCGCTTCCCGGTTCGCCGTCAAGAGGTGTTTGGGTCGCCGATACATCGGCAGTTCAGAAATCCATAGAATTGATTACAACCGGTCTTGTGAACGATATTAAAAAATTCCCGACATATTCAAATGTTGTCGTTGAGATATTCAATGCATCCGGTAAAACAAATCTTGCCGGTCAGATGCGACGTGCCCTTATAAAAAACGGTTTTGATGTTATAAAAATCGGAAATTATGATGCCAATTCAAAATATGAAAAAACGCTTGTTATAGACAGAATGGGCGAACTTTCCAAGGCACAGCAGATTGCGGCTCTTATAGGCGCAAAAGAGGTTATCACAAAAATTGACTCTACCCGCGGAGTGGATGTTACCGTTATTATAGGTCGTGACTGGGAGGGACTTAAAAACTTATGGGGCAAAAAATAGATTTCAGGAAAAAGGCATTACAGTCAGTAGAATTGCTTAAAGAGAAAAAGGGCAGGGATATAATTATGCTGGATGTCAGAAAAATATCCGATTTTACCGACTATCTTGTTGTAGCGAGCGGAACTTCCGACGCTCATATTAAGACGCTTTTTTCGGAAGTTGAAGAAAAACTGCCGCTCTTACCGTACAAAAAAGAGATAAGAAATAAAACAAAATGGGCGGTGCTTGATTACGGCGGGTTGGTTGTTCATGTGTTTCATACTGACACAAGAAAATTTTACAATATAGAAAGCAACTGGGGGTTGGCGAAGAAAATTTCCGGCACAAGGGTTAACAAAAGGAAATCAAAAAATGTTAAAAGACGCAAGGGAAATAATTGAAAAAATATTAGGCGAGTTAAAAATCACCGATGATTTTAGATATGCCGTTGAGATGCCGCCGCAGGATATTGAGGCGGATGTTTCTACCAATGTAGCAATCCTGCTTTCAAAAGTTATTAAAAAAAATCCGAAAGAAGTCGCCGATGAAATAATAGAAAAAATAAAAAAAGAAGAAATTGTTGCCGAGGTAAAATTTCAGTCGGGTTTCATAAATATAACTTTTTCGGATAATTATATTTATAGCAATCTTATCAAATCCATGCTTCCCTTACATTCCGGCATATTAAACGGCAAAAAGATTCTTATAGAATTTGTATCGGCTAATCCTACCGGACCTTTGCATATCGGGCATGGCCGCGGTGCCGCCTACGGGGATTCTCTATCACGGTTATTTGAATTTTTGGGCGCTAAAATTGAACGGGAGTATTACATAAATGATGTCGGAAATCAGATGGAAATTCTGTCGCAGTCCGTTAGGTCGCATATAGAAAAAAAATCGCTCCCTGAAAACGGGTATAAGGGAAAATATATTGAGGATATAGCGAAAGAAATTACAAATTACAAATTACAAATTACAAATTACAAGGAGTTTACAATAAATAAAATTCTTGAATGGATAAAAAATGACTTGGAAAAATTCGGAATTCATTTTAATAACTGGTTTCGGGAATCTTCGCTTTATGAAAAAAATGAAGTGAACGAAATAATAGAAAAATTGGAAAAAAAGAAATTTGCATACAAAAAAGATGGAGCGGTTTGGTTCAAATCAACCGATTTTTCCGACGATAAAGACAGAGTGCTTGTTCGTGAGGACGGAAGAAAAACATATCTCGCCTCCGACATCGCCTATCATTTCAATAAGTATAAAAGAAATTTTGACCAGTACATAGACATCTGGGGCGCCGACCATCACGGTTATGTGGAAAGAATGAAAGGCGCGGTTCGGGCGATTGATTGCGACGACAAAAAACTCAAAATAATTTTATATCAACTTGTCAATATAATTAAAGACGGTAAGAAAATAAATATGTCAACCCGGTCCGGCGAGTTCATTACTCTTCAAGAAGTAATGGACGAAGTGGGGGTTGATGCGACGAGGTTTTTTCTTTTGATGAGAAATTCTGAAAGTCATCTGGATTTTGATTTGGATTTAGCAAAAAAGCAGACGCCTGAAAATCCGGTTTTTTATGTCCAGTATGCACACGCAAGAATTTGTTCTATATTCAAAGAAGCGGAAAAACAGGGAGTGGGAAGCGGAAAGTTGGAAGTCGGAAGATTGGAACTTTTAAAATTGAAAGAAGAAAGAAAACTTATAAAAAAAGTTTTGTATTTTAATGATTTGCTGGAAATTGCCGCACGGGATTATGCGCCGCATTATTTGACAAAATACTTGCAGGATATTGCATCTTGCTTCCATTCTTACTATAATAGAAACAGAGTGCTCACGGAAGCCACCGATAAAACCAGCGCCCGCCTTGCAATATGTCGGGCGGTAAAAAACGTGCTCAAAGACGGTTTGAATATTCTCGGGGTAATTGCCCCGGAAAAAATGTAAAAGGGGGGATGATTATGGAAGGGAAAACGGAATATGGAAAATGGGAGATTTTGAGGGTTTTGGGGTTAATTTTTAATTTTACATTTTTAATTGTAAATTGCCTCTTTTCCGACGAACTTCTGGTTCAGCAGTACATAAAGGGCTTAAAGGACAAAAAGAAATCGGTTCGCATTGAATCCGTTCAGAAATTAGGAGAAATAGGAAAACAGGATGTTGTTGCACCATTGAGGGATGCGTTAAACGATAAAAGCGACGATGTTCGTTTGGAAGTCGTAAAAGCGCTATCTAAAATTCAAGATGACACTGCAATTTCTGCACTCGCCGTTGCGGTGAAAGATAAAGATGGCGATGTCCGTATGGCAGCTGTTGACGCGTTGTCTTCGCAAACCAGCAAGGCGGCAATCGGACCTCTGATTGAAGCGACGAAAGACAAAAATAATTCCGTCAAGAAATCAGCGTTGAATCTTTTGGGAACTTTTTCGGACTCATCGCTTATACCGACGCTTTCAAATTGTCTTAAAGATAAAAATATTAGTGTTCGTTTGTCTGCTGTTTATGCGATAGGAAGTATCGGCGGGATTGATGCTATCCGGTCTCTTTCCGTCGCATTGAATGATAAAGAGGACAATGTAAGTGTTGCTGCAATTAATGTTTTAGGCGCACTCGGCGATCAAAATGCTACTCCGCTTTTGACGGCGCTCTTAAGACAAAAACGGAGTATATCTGTGCATAATGCCGTTGCAGATGCACTTATTAATCTCGGAGATAAATCGGCAATCCCTTCAATCGTTGAATTTTTAGAAACAATTGACGAAGAAGATAAAGACAAATTTCGTACGGCGATTATAAAAATACTTGATAAAAACAAAGTTGTTTCGTCTAAAAAGGAAACGGTAAAAATAAAACCCGTTGAACCTCCGGCACCGACTGTTCTTGAAACTCCGCCGGTGAAATCCGCAGGAACTCCGGTTCAGACGCCTGCTGTTGTTCCGCAGAGTCAATCACAGGAAGAAAAACTTAAACAAATGGGACAGCATTATTCTGCGGGAGTTGCTCTCTATGAAAAAAGAGAGTACGAAAAAGCGATTGCCGAATGGGAGGAGGTTCTTAAACTTGACCCGAATCATAAGCAGTCAAAAAAGATGATAGAAAAAGCCAGAAAACAGATGAAAAAATAGTTGCCCCTAAAGGGACTCCCTTCGGTCGCTCGGGAATTGTCTCGCAGAACCGCCTCGCCTCTGCAGGCGGGCTCTCACTCGTTCCGCTGAATGCGAATGCGGAACTCCGTGAAGTTCTGCTCAACAACACCCTCGCTCCACAACTAAAAAAGGTAAAAAATGACGGTATCCGATGATTTGTGATAATATAAAAATTATTCTGGAAAGAATTGAGAAAGCGAAAAACAAAGTCGGTCTAAAGAAAGACATTAAACTTGTTGCGGTTACAAAAACGGTTTCTGCTGATAAAATAATTGAAGCAATCGGATGCGGTATAACGATTATCGGGGAAAACCGGGTTCAGGAAGCGGAGAAAAAATTTGAGGAGTTTCCTGAAACCGTAGAAATCAAAAAACATTTAATCGGACATTTACAGACGAACAAAGTAAAAAAAGCGGTTGAGTTGTTTGATTTGATTCAGTCGGTTGACAGTGTTTATTTATTGGAAGAGATAAATAGGCAGGCAGAAAAAATCAAAAAAATTCAGGAATGTTTTATTGAAATAAAAGTTTCGGAAGAAGAAACAAAGTACGGCTTGAACCCGACGGAACTTGAAAGTTTTATGGAAAAAGCAGCACAGTTAAGGAATATAAAAATATCCGGTTTGATGGCGATTGCGCCTTATTTTGAAAACCCTGAGTTAGCAAGACCATATTTCCGCCGTGCATATAATTACTACTCGCTACTCTCTACCCACGACTCACTGTCTTTTTTGTCAATGGGAATGACGGGTGATTTTGAGGTTGCGATTGAAGAGGGTTCTAATATGGTGCGAATAGGAACGGGAATTTTTGGAGAACGGATATGAGTAAAAGAATAGAAATAGATAGAAGATTGTGGGTGCGCCGTGCTGAAGAAAGACGTAAAGAGGAAAGAAGGGCTATTCATATTCCCGTTGTTATAGATACACGGGTAAGTGAACGAAGAAAAGTTAAAAGGAGAAAAGTTGAAAAGCGGAAAAATGAAAGACGCAATGGATAAAAAAATCGGTTTTATAGGTAGCGGGTATATAGCAGAAGCAATAATATCAGGTATAGTGAAAACTTGCTGTTCGGCAAAAAACATTTTTATATCGGATATAAACAATTCCCGTGCAAACTTTGTCTGCCGAAAATACAGGGTTGTAAAATGTTCCGGTAACTTATCGGTTGTAAAATCTTCAGATATTATTTTTATAACGGTAAAACCGAATCAAATTGCAGATGTGCTTGAAGAGATTGCGGGTAATTTTGACAATAGAAAACTTTTGATTTCCGTCGCTGCCGGTATTAAAACATCAAAAATAGAAAAATATCTGGGAAAGGTTTCTGTCGTCAGAGTTATGCCGAATACACCTGCTCTGATAGGTATCGGGGCGATTGCGCTCACACCGGGCAGATATGCGAAAAAATCCGACCTTCAATCTGCAAAAAAACTTTTAAGTGCCTGCGGAATTGTGGTTGAAGTCAAAGAAAAAGATATGGATACGGTAACAGCCGTTTCCGGCAGCGGCCCCGCTTATGTTTTTTATGTCGCAGAAATTATGATGAAAACGGCGGTAAAACTGGGTCTTGAAAAAGAAATCGCAGAAAAACTTGTAAATCAAACTTTGCTCGGCGCCTCAAAAATGCTGATTTTATCAGACGATGGACCGGAAGTTTTAAGACGGAAAGTCACATCAAAAGGCGGAACAACAGAGTCGGCTTTTAAGATTTTGACGAAAAAGAAATTCGGCAGTATTCTGGAAAAAGCAATTATTTCTGCAAAGAAAAGAGCAACAAAATTATCAAATGGTTAAGACACTCTATCTAAAAAAAAATGTTTTGAAAGTTTTAGACCAGCGACTTTTACCGTCTAAAATTATTTATATTGCCTGTGGAAATTACAAAGATGTTTTTTACTGCATTAAAGATATGGCTGTGCGCGGCGCTCCTGCAATAGGTGTTGCCGCGGGTTATGGAATGTATCTTGCTGCAATTGAAAGAAAATTCGGGGATGTTTCGGATTTGAAAAAATATCTGCGAATTGCCGGTAAATATCTTGTTTCGGCACGTCCTACTGCAGTCAATCTTTTCTGGGCGGTAAACAGAATAAGCAAAACCGTACACGAGTTCAAGGGTTCACGAGTTGATGAGTTACGGGAAAGAATCAGAAAGGAAGCGGACAAAATCTACTACGAAGATATTTCAATAAATAAAAAAATGGGTGAAAATGGTGCGAAACTTCTGGAAAAAAATTCAACGCTGCTTACCCATTGTAATGCCGGTGCTTTGGCAACTGCCGGATGGGGAACTGCCCTGGGTGTTATAAGAACTGCACATAAACAAGGAAAAATAAAATTGGTTTATGTTGACGAAACAAGACCTTATTTACAGGGCGCTCGGCTTACATCGTGGGAACTTTTACAGGAAAAAATCCCGTGTGTTTTAATCACCGATAACATGGCGGGTTATTTTTTGTCAACAGGTAGAATTGACGGAGTTATCGTCGGTGCCGATAGAATTGCTGCCAACGGCGATACGGCAAATAAAATAGGCACTTATTCGCTTGCCGTTTTGTGCAAATATAACAAAATACCGTTTTATGTTGCTGCACCAAGTTCAACTTTTGATTTGACGATTTCCGCCGGTAAAAAAATAAAAATTGAATACAGAAATTCCGACGAAGTTATTTTCATCAATGGCTACAGAATATCTCCCGTCGGAGTTAAAGCCCTCCATCCCGCGTTTGACGTTACGCCGCACAATCTTATAACAGCCATAATTACGGAAAAAGGAGTAATAAAGAATCCGTCAAAAGAAAGGATAAGGAAAATTTTAGGTGTATAAGTTATGGACTACAGCAAGACGGTAAATCTTCCGAAAACTGATTTTTCAATGAAGGCGAATCTTCCTCAAAAAGAGCCGCAAATTTTGGATTTCTGGAAAAAAATTGCTCTTTACAAAAAACTTACCGAAAAAAATAAAGGTAAAAAAAAATTCATTTTGCACGACGGGCCCCCTTACGCCAACGGACATATTCACCTCGGTACCGCACTCAATAAAATTCTGAAAGATATAACGGTAAAATATAAGTTTATGGCGGGTTTTGATTCACCGTATATTCCCGGCTGGGACTGTCACGGTTTGCCTATTGAATATCAACTGATGAAAGACCTCGGTAAAAATAAATCCACCGTTGATAAAATTGAGTTCAGAAAGAAAGCGGCAGATTTTGCTATGAAGTTTGTCGGAATCCAGCGTGACGAGTTTGTACGTTTGGGATGTCTCGGCGATTGGGAAAATCCGTATCTTACTCTTAAAAACGAGTATGAGGGGACAATCGTTTCCGTATTCAGAAAATTACTTAAAGAGGGCTACATTTACAGGAAATTGAAACCGGTTTATTGGTGTGCGTCTTGCGAAACCGCTCTTGCCGATGCGGAAGTTGAATATGCCGACCACACCTCGCCGTCTATATTCGTAAAATTTCCTGTAATAAAATTTCCGTCATCACTTCCAACTTCCAACTTCCAACTTCCAACTTCCGTTCTTATTTGGACAACAACGCCATGGACGCTTCCCGCCAATGTTGCGGTTGCTTTCCAGCCGAACATTGATTATGTAATTGCGGAAACACTTGACGGTGAAAGGTATATTTTTGCCGAAGCACGGCTTGAATATCTGAAAAAAGTTCTGAAAATATCCGCTCTCAAAGTCATATCAAAAATTAAGGGTTCTCAACTTGAAGGAATCAAATGCCAGAATCCTGTGGTTTCCCGGGAATCGGTCGGAGTGCTTGCCGATTTCGTCTCGTTAGACGATGGTTCCGGAATTGTCCATATCGCTCCCGGCCACGGCGAAGATGATTATATCGTCGGACTGAAATATAATTTACCGACGGTATCGCCCGTTGACGATAGGGGAAGATTTACCAGAGATGTAAAAGATTTTGAGGGCGAAAATGTTTTCGCCGCCAACGAAAAAATAATAAAATTTCTGGAAGAAAAAAAATTACTTCTTGCAAGGCAGGATATTTCGCATTCTTATCCGCATTGCTGGAGATGTAAAAAGCCGATAATTTTCAGAGCGACAAAACAGTGGTTTTTATCGGTGCAAAATAAAAATTTAAGGGAGAAATTATTGGAGTCGGTAAAAAAGGTGAATTGGATTCCGCAATACGGAGAAAACAGAATCAGGGGTATGCTTGAGGTCCGTCCCGACTGGTGCTTAAGCCGTCAGAGATTTTGGGGCACTCCGCTCCCGATTATTTATTGTTCTGATTGCGACGAGCCGGTTCTGGATGAAAATATTTTGGAAAAAATTGAAAAAATAATTCATAGAGACGGTTCCAATAAATATCTTGAAATGCCTCTTGAAGAAATTTTAGGCAAAAACGCAAAATGTCCAAAATGCGGTTTCGGAAATTTTAAGAAATCCGACGACATTTTGGATGTATGGTTTGATTCCGGCGTTTCGTCGTTCGCCGTTTTGAAGACCAATGAATCGCTTTGTTTCCCGGCTGATTTATATTTAGAAGGAAGCGACCAGCACCGCGGCTGGTTTCAAACATCCTTAATTCCAGCCGTTGCCCTTGAAAAGACACCGCCGTATAAGAGCGTTCTTACTCACGGTTTTGTGGTTGACGGGGTAGGAAAAAAGATGTCAAAATCACTCGGTAATGTAATAGTTCCGCAGGATATAATGAAAAAATACGGTGCAGAGATTTTGCGGCTCTGGGTTGCGTCGGAAAATTATCAGGAGGATATTCGCCTGTCGGAAGAAATTCTTACCCGTTTAGTTGATGCGTACAGAAAAATAAGAAATACTATCAGGTTTATGCTCGGTAATATCAGCGGGTTCACCGAAAAAGACAGGGTTTCTTACGACGAACTTTTAGATATTGATAAATGGATGCTTTCAAAACTTCAGCGGCTTATTTCGGAGTTGAAAACCGGTTATGATAATTATGAGTTTCATAAGGTCTTTCGTCTGGCATACAATTTCTGCGTCGTTGAACTTTCATCGTTTTATTTTAATATGTTGAAAGACCGTCTTTATACATTCAATAAAAAATCTAAAGAGCGGTTGTCCGCCCAGACGGTAATTGATGAAATATTCTGCAAATTACTTCCGTTTCTTGCTCCTGTAATCTCTTTTACGGCGGAGGAAACATATCAGGAGTATAAAAGGGACGAGGGACGAGGGACGAGGGAGGAATCCGTTTTTTTGCTGGATATTCCGGAAGTTAACGAAAAATTTATAAATCAGGAAATTGAAAAAAAGTTTGAGAAAATAATAAAAATAAGGGATGCGGTATTGAAATCGCTTGAAGAAGAGAGGAAAAAAGGAGTCATAGGGAATTCGCTTGAAGCAAAAGTTGTATTATACACAAATGATGACGAGCAAAAAAAATTCTTAAAAGAAAACCGGCAAAATCTTCTGGACACATTTCTGGTTTCCCAAATTGAAATTGCCGAAAATACCGTCGGCGGAAACAAAGACGAGGCAGAAAACATAGAAGTCAAGGTTTTGCCGTCGGAAGGTAAAAAATGTGTGCGATGCTGGATGTATTCTGTTAGCGTCGGTGAAGACCCGTCCCATATAGAAATCTGTTCAAAATGCGTAAAAAATCTTTAATAATCTGTCATTGCGAGGCGTAGCCGTGGCAATCTCAAAATTTAAGTTAACCGTAATCATACTCATAATTATACTGTTTGACCAACTTACAAAGTTTTTTATTGTCCAAAATTTTTACCTTGGCGAATCTGCGGCGGTAATAGAAAATATTTTTCACATCACATACATAACGAATACCGGTACTGCATTCGGGATGCTGCAAAAATACGGCAGTATACTTCTTATTTTTTCAATCATTGCGATAATTTTAATTTCAATTTTAGTTTTTAAGCAAAAAACTCACTCACTCACTCACTCACTTGCTCTTTCTTTAATTTTGGGCGGCGCATTCGGAAACCTTTTTGACCGAATCTTTCGCGGTGAAATTATTGATTTTCTGGACTTCCGCATCTGGCCAATTTTCAATATCGCCGACTCCGCAATTACCGTCGGAATAGCAATACTATTTATCCATTCAATAACTGCCAAAAAAACTACTTGACAAAATAGATTTTTTGTGTTAGGGAGAAGGGGACAGGTACTTTTTTCTCAATGGGTCGCAACTACATATAACAAATCAGTGGGCTCGTCGTGCCTGAGGCAGAAAAGCGGTTTTTGAGAAAACCGTTTTTTTTTTATTGCTATTTTTTGTAGTTTTAGTATAATTCATATAACATAGATTTTTAATTTTACATTTTTAATTTTTAATTGTCCTTATTATGCATCCTACACTTTTTAAAATCGGTTTTTTAGAAATTCACACCTACGGCGTTTTTGTGGCGCTCGGTTTTTTTGTCGGTTTTAAGGTGCTTTTATTTTACGGAAAAAAATCATCTTTTCCGCCGTCCCTGATAGAATCGCTTACTTTTCTGGTTTTTATTTTTTCGTTAATCGGTGCCCGCTTGTTTTATGTTTTAATAGCGTGGTCTGATTTTATAGGCAGTCCGCTTGATATCTTCAAAATCTGGGAGGGCGGGCTTGTTTTCTGGGGCGGGTTTCTGGGCGGTGCAATAACCGGCATAATTTTTTCAATAAAAAATAAACTGCCGCTCTGGAAACTTGCAGACGTTTTTGCGCCCGCATTGGCAATCGGTCATGCTATCGGCCGCATCGGTTGTTTTTGCGCCGGCTGTTGCTACGGAAAGCCGACCGATTCGTTTTTAGGAATCGTATTTCCCGAAAATTGTCTTGCCCCCGCCGGTATTAAGATTATACCTACGCAAATTATATCTTCGGTCTTGCTTTTTTTGCTGTTTTTAATTTTAAGATTTTTATGGAATAAAAAGAAATTTTCCGGTCAGATTTTTCTGGTTTATGCGGTTCTTTTTTCACTTGGCAGATTTTTTATAGAATTTTTAAGGGGTGATTTCAGGGGAAATTTGATTTTAGGAATTACCCCGACGCAGATCGTTTCAATTTTAGTTTTCGTTATTAGTATTTTTCTCTACCATAATTTGTCAAGGAAAACAAAATAATCGTTGAGCGAGGGAAAAATTTCTGAAGAGCCTCAATTTGCGACTTTTTCATTCCAGGAGCAAATTGCAGAGCGAGTGGCAAGCGAGCGTCTCAAAGCGACCGCAGGGAGTCCCCGTGGGAATATTTGTTCCCGAGCGAAATTTATGGAAAAAATTATCTCGGACAGAGACAGAGTCCGTTTAGACAATTTCCTTAAAGAAAAATATCCCGATTATTCACGCGGTTATTTTCAACGGCTTATAAAAAACGGGTTTGTAAAAATAAACGGAAAACGCTCCGAATCCGGCCATAAGATTCATATAGGTGATATTGTAGAAATTAATTTTTCCGATAAAGAACGAAAAATCCTGCCGTCTCAAATTCCGCTTGAAATAATTTTTGAAGATGACGATTTAATTGTAATAAATAAACAACCGAACCTTGTCGTCCATCCTGCCGGATGTCACCAAACGGATACCCTTGTCAACGGGCTTTTGTATCACTGTGGCGGAAAGTATTTTCCGTTTCTTGTCCATCGTCTTGATAAAGATACATCGGGCGTAATAATCGTCGCAAAAAATGAAAAGTCAAAAGAATTTCTATCCCGCCAGTTCCAGAATCGCAATGTGGAAAAAAAATATCTTACAATTGCGGACGGAATAATAAAAGAGAATTATGGAATTATTGAGACCCCGCTGGGAAGGTCAAGAGAAAAAAGAAAAAAAATAGTGGTCGGTTCCGCATCAAAAAAGATGTCAAAAACTTTTTTTAATGTCATTGAGCGATTTAAAACGGCGACATATCTTGAAGTGAAACCTTATACCGGCCGCACCCATCAGATAAGAGTGCATCTGGCATACATCGGACATCCTGTTATCGGCGATGCCGAGTACGGGAACCGGTCGGTAATAGCGGACAGACAGTTATTGCACGCTTCACAGATAAAATTTATGCATCCGTCAAGCAAAAAGAAGGTTGAATTTTCCGCCCCGCTGCCGGCAGATTTTAAGTCGGCATTAAGAGCATTAAAAAATGAGAAAAACAATTTTAACCTTTAACCTTTTACTTTTAACCTTTTTGCGTCTTTATTCTCAGGAAATAAAAATTTCGGATACCGACATTGCGTTAATGAAACTTGAAAAAAGCATTACCGAAACACAAAACTCAATTAGCGAAATTAAAGAAACCGTTAAATCATCCGGCGATACCTCAAGTATTTTGACTGAAAAAATAACTAAACTTGAAGAAGAAACAGCGGTGTTAAAAAAATCTCTTGAAGAAATGTCTGCGCTCCGTCGGCAAATTGCAGGATTGGAAAAATCGCAAAAAGACACGGAAGCAGAATTTCAGAAAAAGTTCGGCAGTAAAATTAAGGCAAACGATGATGCAATAGAAATTATTTTAAGCGATATTTACCGTCTCCGTGAAGATATAATTTCCGGCAGAAAACCCGTTGTTTCCGTAAAAAAACCTTTCAAGGAATACATCCCGTATATTGCACTCGGAGTATCCGTTATCTCGCTGGTTGTCGCCGTCCATTGACCCCGCCCTCTCTAAGGGTCTTTTCAAGAAAGAGCGGGGTTGACAAACCGGTTTTTTTTTGATAAAATCAAAGCAAGTTCAATAATAATTTTTACTTTTAATGTTTAATTTTTAATTGTCTTTATCGGAGGTTTTTATGAGTTTTGGGAAAGGAAAAATCTGGTTTGACGGGAAATTCGTTGACTGGCAGGACGCAAAGATACATGTTATGTCGCATGTCGTTCATTACGGTTCATCCATTTTTGAATCTATGCGGTGTTACAATACGGAAAATGGCCCTGCTATATTCAGGATTGATGCTCATATTGACCGTTTATATGATTCAACAAAAATTTATAGAATGAAAATCCCGTTTCAAAAAAAAGAATTTTCCGAAGCGGTCGTTGAGGTCGTGAAAAAAAATAATTTCAAGGAGTGCTATATCAGGCCCGTGGTATTTCGCGGATACGGCGAGATAGGGGTTAACCCTCTAAAAAATCCAGTTAACTGTGCGATTGCCGTATGGGAATGGGGCGCTTACCTCGGTAAAGAAGCGATGGAAAAAGGCGCATCTGTTATGGTTTCTTCTTGGCGACGTTCCGCGCCGGATACATTTCCTTCACTTGCCAAAGCCGGCGGGAACTATATCAATTCGCAGTTAATAAAAATGGAGGCGGTGCAAGGCGGATATGACGAGGCGATTGCACTTGATGTTTTTGGCTTTGTTTCCGAAGCAAGCGGAGAAAATATTTTCATCGTCAAGAACGGCGTAATTTTCACGCCGCCGACCAGTTCTTCAATACTTGCCGGCATAACGCGGCACACCGTTTTTACTCTCGCAAGAGATATGGGTATGAGAATTGAACAGCATTCTATTCCGAGGGAATCGCTTTATATTGCCGACGAGGTTTTTTTAACCGGCACCGCCGCAGAGATTACGCCCGTCTCAAAAATTGACAACATAACAATAGGAAAAGGGAATTGCGGTGAAATTACGAAAAAATTACAGACGGAATATTTCAGCATTTTAAGAGGGAAAACAAAAGATAAATACAACTGGCTTACTTTTGTAAAATGAAACTAACTTCCCATATTTACAGGTGGAAAAAAGATTTTCTTACGGAGAAAATATGGCGCATCGGCTCACACGATTACATATAATTTTCTTAACAATAGTTTTTTTTCTTGTTTTCGGCGTTTGTCAAAAATTATACAAGCAATGGTCATCTACTCGGAATATGCGGCTGACCGTTCAACAGCAGGAAACACCGGTTGTCCAAATGGACTCCTTCGGAGAAATTCAGGAAAGCGTTGATACGGAACGACTGAAAAAACTTCAACAGAAAGCGAAGCAGCAGATAGCAGTTACCGGCGAGAAAATCAAACTAAAGAAAAAATACGGTTTTGATGTTTCTTCCGCGGTAGTTATGCTGAAAAATGCGAAAAATGCATATGACCTATCCGATTTTGAAAATGCCCTGGAGTATGCTCGCACATCATCAAATATCGCCGATACACTCTCTTCGGAAAAAGTTGCGACACCGTCGGTAAATTCGGCAAAAATTTATGTAGTTAAAAGAGGCGACACTCTCTGGGATATATCAAAAAAACATTATAAAAAAGGCGCAAAGTGGTATGATGTCTGGAAAGCAAATAAGCAAATCGTTCCCGACTTTGACAGAATTTACCGCGGGCAAAAAATAACCATTCCCGGTTCCTATCAGCAAAACCAGTCATAATTTTTATGCAAACGCACAAAACCTACAATCGTTTAATAAATTGGCGTGACGAACAGGCCAAAAGAGAAGATATTTCTGACGATAAAAGATATTTTGTATTGCCCAATTCAACTTTGAAAAACATTGCTGATGCCAATCCGCAAACACTTTCCGAACTGTCAAAAGTAAAAGGCATCGGTGAAAAGAAACTGAAACAATACGGTGCGCAGATTATTAATTTAATGCAAAACAGCCCGCAGGACAATATAAAAAAATCGCAGGTTTTCGGTACGCTTTTTGACGATAACCTGTTACTGTCACAAAATAAGGAACAATTAGAACCTCCCGCACGCTCTCTGCGGTCTCCGACTCCTTTAACAATAAGCCAGCTTAACGGTCAAATAAAACAGCTCCTCAATAATTCATTTAGAGAGGGCGTTTGGGTCTGCGGTGAAATTTACAGATATGACCTTGATGTAATTAAAGCGGATACCCGTCCTTACCGTCAGGTTTATTTTGAACTTGTTGAACAGGACACTAAAACAAAAGAGAGAAAAGCGACTATCTCGGCGATGATTTGGGGTGAGGACAGAAAAATAATTGAAGCAAAAATATATTCGGTTTCTGCGGGACTTCATCTTAAAGACGGACTCCAGATAAAGGCAAAATGTTTCGTTGATTTTTATCCGCCGCAGGGAAAAATACAAATCCGCGTTACCGATATAGAACCGGAATACACAGTCGGTAAAATGGCACTTGAACGGAAACTTATACTTGAAAAATTAAGAAAAACGGGGTTGATTGACAAAAATAAAAAACTGGAAATTCCGCTGGTGCCGTTAAATGTAGGACTTATAACATCCGCCGGCAGCGCCGCTTACAATGATTTCATAGACGAACTGAAAAAATCCGGTTATTCTTTTAAGGTTTTTTTGTGCGATGCGAGGATGCAGGGAAACGAACTTGAAAGCGAGGTTAGAAACGCAATTTTCACGCTTAACAAATATCCGGTTGATGTTATATCGCTCGTTCGCGGCGGCGGAAGCGCATCGGATTTAATGGGTTTTGACAAAGAGGGCGTTGCGGTCGCCATCGCCAACTCAAAAAACCCGGTTTTGACCGGCATAGGTCACCAGATTGACAGAACAATTGCCGACGAGGTTTCAAACCAGTCATTCAAAACACCGACGGCAACCGCCCAGTTTATCGTTGAAAAAGTGAGAGGGTTTGAACTTGACAACGAAGAATTATTTGTTGATATTCTAAAAGTTCAGAAACAGATTTTATCGGATGAAAAAGAACGGCTGAAAAACATTACGGTTGAGGTGAAATCGGCGACTATTATGTTCGTCAAACAACTTGAAAATAATATCTCTCAAACGGCGGAAAAAATAAAGTGGAATCTGAAAAAGTTTTTTGAGGACGGTGAAAGATTATTGGACGAACTGGAACGGCTGAACAATTCTAAAAATCCCGCAAATATACTGAAATTAGGTTTCGGGCTTGTTTATGGTTCAGAGGGCAAAATCGTAAAAAGTGTAGAAAATGTTGCCGTCGGAAGCGATGTGAAAATTGAACTGCGCGACGGAAAACTCGGCGGAAAAATTATTGCAAAGGAGAAAAACTGATATGGAAGAAAAAGAAAAGATTTCGTATTCAAAGTCACTGGATGAACTGCAAAAGATTCTTACCGATTTGGAAAGCGAGAATGTTGAAATAGACAAACTTGCCGAATCGGTGAAAAGAGCGACGGAACTGATAAAAATGTTGAGGAGCAAACTGAAAAAAACGGAAGTTGAAATTAAGGAAATCGTAAAAGAGTTTGAGGGGGAAAAAAATGGATAATCGCTCACAAGCAAATTTTTTTGAGACGCTCCCCCGTGGTCGCTCTGCAATTTGTCCCTAAAGGGACTTCCTGCGGTCGCCCCTGGAAAGAATAGGTCGCAAATTGAGGCTCTTCAAAAATTTCTTGCTCGCTCTGCGAGTAAAAGGAGAAAAATGAATAACATTAAACTTGACTATGGTAAGTGTATGTCGGAGTTCGTAGGCGAGCATGGGCTCAATCAGGATAGTTTACAGTCGCTTTATCCTAAACTTTCTTCCGCGTACAACATTATTCAGCAGAAAAAACAAAAAGGTTTGCTTGGGTTTATGGAACTGCCCTATAAGACGGACGAAGCGAAAAAGATAAATGATTTTGCAAGGAAACACCGGGCAAAATTTGATGATTTCGTGGTAATAGGAATAGGCGGTTCTGCACTCGGAAATATCGCTCTTCAGACGGCATTAAATCATCCGTATTGGAATCTTTTGTCAGATAAACAGAGAAAAAAATGTCCGCGGCTTTTCGTGCCCGACAATGTTGACCCGGAACTTATAAAATCACTGTTAGATGTTCTCAACCTTAAAAAAACGGTGTTCAATATAATTTCCAAATCAGGCACTACTGCAGAATGCCTTGCGAACTTTTTTATCCTGAAGAACGCCCTTATAAAAAAAGTCGGAGTCAAAAACTGGCAGAAACATATTATTATTTCAACCGACGAGAAAAAAGGTTATTTGAGGGAACTTGCAAACAAAGAAGGCATAGTTTCTTTCGTAATACCCGCGAATGTCGGAGGAAGATTCTCGGTGCTGTCGCCCGTGGGACTTATATCCGCCGCTTTTTGCGGAATTAAAATTGAAAAACTTCTGGAGGGCGCCAGAGAAATGGATGCACGATGCGGTCAGGACATATCAAAAAATCCCGCCGCAATCTACTCCGCTGTCCAGTATTTACTTTACCAAAAAGGTAAAAAAATAAACGTGATGATGCCGTATTGCCAGTCGCTGAAAGACGTTTCCGACTGGTTCAGGCAGTTATGGGCGGAGTCGCTCGGAAAAAAGACAAACATCAAAAATGAGACGGTAAATGTAGGTCCCACGCCGGTAAAAGCACTTGGTGTAACCGACCAGCACTCGCAGGTTCAACTTTATATTGAAGGACCTTATGACAAAATTATTACATTTCTTTCCGTCAATAAGTATAGAACAAATGTTTTAATCCCACCGACGAAAGAAAAACATTATCTTGAAAAACACACCTTAAACGAACTGATAAAATCCGAGGAAGAAGCAACACGCGTGGCACTAACCAAACAGTCAAGACCGAATTGCACAATAACGCTTCCGGAAATTTCCGAGCATACTATCGGGCAGTTATTTTATATGCTGGAACTTTCAACGGCGTATATCGGCGAACTTTTTGAGATAAATGCTTTTGACCAGCCGGGCGTGGAATTGGGCAAAGTGCTGACTTACGGTTTAATGGGAAGAACCGGTTTTGAAAAAGAGAAAAAAGATATAGAGGAATTTTTGGCGAAAAAAAAGGATTCGCAATATGCCGTTTGATATTGATAAAATTGATTTACCGAGGGAAAAACTGTCAAAAACCGGCGTCTCTTCCTTGAAAGACGAGGAACTTTTAGCAATAATTTTAGGAACCGGTTACAAAGGAAAAAATGTTTTGCAACTTGCAAAAGAGATTCTAAAAAACTTTCCGACGGAAGATTTCATTCAACTTCCGCTTACAAAATTAAAAGCGATTAAGGGTTTAGGCTCTGCCAAGGCATCCGTCGTTTCCGCCGCGGTTGAACTGGTAAAAAGAGGGCTTGACAAAAATGTTGTGTCAATAAAAAAGCCGACCGACGTTTTGCCTTACACTCTTGACATCCGCGACAGAAAAAAAGAACATTTTGTGGTTTTCTATCTCAATGCGAGGAACGAGATATTGAAAAGGGATTTCGTTTCAATAGGAACGCTCAACGCCTCGCTTGTCCATCCGAGAGAGGTCTTTAAGCCGGCTATAGAACAGTCCGCCGCAAGCGTAATTTTTGTCCACAACCACCCGTCAGGCGATACCACGCCGTCGGAAGACGACATAAAACTCACCAAGCGTTTAATCTCTGCCGCAGAAATTTTAGGCATAGAAATTTTGGACCACATAATAATTTCCAAAACTGACTATACAAGTATGAAAGCAAAGAATTTGATATGAGAACTTGAAAAAATGATTTTGGAATTAAGATATCAGAACCGTCCCAGTACTACTAATTACGGTGAGGCATTATTAAAAAATATTTCTGTAAAACTTACTATTGATTTTGGCAAAGGGTTTGATGAATCAAACCTGCGCAATATCCGTTCTTTTTATCTTACTTATCCGAAATGTGACGCACTGCGTCACGAATTAAGCTGGACGCATTACCGTATTCTGATGCAGGTTGATAATCCTAATGTTCGCTCATTCTACGAGATAGAGTGCGTTAAGAATAACTGGTCGGCGCGTGAACTGGAACGGCAGAAAGGCAGTTTATTGTATGAGCGGCTCGCATTGAGTAAAGACAAAAAAGGTCTTATGGACTTAGCCCGGAAAGGTCAGGAATTGAATACCTATAGCGATATGATTAAAGACCCGTATGTGCTGGAGTTTACCGGACTATCTCCGCAAATAAAACTATATGAAAGCAAACTGGAGCAGGCGTTAATTGATAACCTGTCAAAATTCCTTCTTGAACTCGGCAAAGGATTTACCTTCGTAGCCCGCCAGAAACGAATCTCTTTGGACGGCGACCATTTTTACATTGACCTTGTATTTTATAACACGATTTTGAAATGCTATGTCATTATTGATTTGAAAATAGGTAAACTCGCCCATCAGGATATCGGACAAATGCAGATGTATGTCAATTACTACGACCGTGAAATAAAACAAAAAGATGATAACCCGACGGTGGGGCTTATTTTATGCGAGGACAAAAAAGATTCGGTCGTCAGATATACCCTTTCAAAAGATAATAAGCAGATATTTGCTTCAAGATATAAATTGTATTTGCCCACCGAAAAAGAACTGATAGAAGAACTGAAGCGGGAACGCATATTATTGGAGACCGTTGATAAAAATGCTAAGAAAAAATAACAGCGAAAGTAAAATTTCCAAAACGGACTATACAAGTATGAAAGCAAAGAATCTGATTTAAAAAACAGGAGAAAAAACTAATTATGAAAAAAGAAAAAATCCATTTGGTGTGTCAGCACTTGGAAAAGATTCACAGGAATGTTCTTGAGAAACACCAAGATATATTAAAAGATTTGGTTCGCAATAGGCACGGTATTTATTCACTTTATAAAGGGACTCGTTTATATTATGTTGGATTAGCAAGCAATTTATGTGGACGAATAAAGCATCATTTGAAAGATAGGCACGAAAAAACATGGGATCATTTTAGTATCTACTTGACCATTGAATCATCACATTTGAGAGAATTGGAAGCTTTATCAATAAGAATTGCATCTCCGGAAGGAAATAGGCAAAAAGGGAAATTAAAAAAATCTGAGGATTTGAGTAGATTACTAAAAAAAGCTATAACTCAAAGCCAGAAAGAATCTTTATATGAATTGATGGGTGGAAAAGTTAAAAAATCCGTTGATTTGTTGAATTTAGGAAAACAAGTGAAAAACAAAGGAATTGTTTTGGCAAAAAGTTTAACAAAAGGTTTAAAGTTGCGTTTCTGGTATAAAGATAAAATATATAGAGCTTACTTGAAAAAAAATAGAACAATACGATATAAAAATAGAGTATACACTTCTCCATCTTCGGCAGCATATAAAATAACTCATCATGGGGTTGACGGTTGGTTTGCATGGAAATATGAACGTGCTCCAGGTGATTGGGTTTATATAGATGAATTGAGAAAAAAATAATATAAACAGGTTGTTTTGCTTGGAAATACCGGGACAGTTTTGGTTTGGAAACTGGAAAAATAATTTTGGGATGAGGATACCAGATAGTATAATGAAAATTAAGTGCAGTTTGTGCGGAAAAAACATAGACGGTTACAGTCCCGTTTTTCATCGTTTAATTATTGATGAAGAACGCGCCGCGGATATCTGTCCGGAATGCATCAAGAAATTTATTACATGGCAGAGTAAAACGCTTGCCGTTCTTTTTCCGACGAAGGCATTGAAGAAAAGGTTCGGCAGGGATAAACAAAAGTTATGAAATTTATTAAATTCTGGCTTCCGGTTTTTGTCTGGGGCTATGTTATTTATTATCTTTCCGATATTCCGGGGCTCGGAACGGGCCTCGGGGTGTGGGATTTAATTTTGCGTAAGGGAGCGCATATCACGGAGTATTTTATTCTGACAATTCTTCTTGTCAGGGCGTTCAGAAGGTCGTTCCGCCTGCCGTTTAAGTTTATGATTTTCTGGCCCGCTGTGCTCTCTTTTTTATATGCTGTAAGCGACGAATATCACCAGTCATTTATAAAAAACAGATGCGGCACGCCTTGGGATGTGTTGGTTGATACCGTCGGAATTTTAATCGTCGTATATCTTTACATCAAAAAGGGGAATAAATGAAACTTAAAAATCTGTCACTACTGACTACTTACTACTTACTACTTACTGCCCTTACCGGCTGCGGAATTAATTATCAGTTCAAATCGGCGGAGAAATTAAAAGAAAGCGGTAAATTTATTGAAGCGATACGGAAATATGAAAAGATAATTGAGAAAAATCCCGGAAGTCCGAGAATAGCGGAAGCGATTTATAGCATCGCCAGGATTTATCATCAAAATATTGAAAATATTCCGGAAGCAAAAAAGAGTTACAAAAGAGTAGTTAACGACTATCCGAACAGCAATTGGGTTGAAACCTCAAAAGCGGCGTTGCTTGAACTTGCCGACTATTTTCCGCTGGAAAAATCCGCGAAATGGATTGAGGTTGACTCGGACACTTCCGGAAAATATATGACGGCAAAAAATGAAATTATCGGTGTCTCCGGCGATATTTTTGAAATGACGAGAAATCTTTACACGCGGGGAAATTTAATAAGCGGGTTCAAAAAATATTACAAAAAAACAAAGGACGGTTTTTATGAGACGGACAAAGCCGGAAAAATAATTTCAACGGTTATGCTTTTACCGGTTGATGCCAATAAAGAGTGGTCGGTGGGCAATGTGAAATACGAGATAGTTTCCAAAAGCGAGGATGTAACTGTTATCGCCGGTAAATTTTCAAATTGCGTTAAAATAAAAAAGCAGTTAATAGGTGCGCCGTCTTGGTCTTATGAATATTTCGCACCGGAAGCGGGAAAAATCCTTACGACGCAGTCATCGGGTAGTGCCGAAAAAAGAATAACGGAATTAAAAGAGTTTCACATACCCGTAGAATAAAAAATAAAAAAATATCTGATGCCCATAAAAAAAATACCTTCCGAAAGTTTTTTACAGCAATTAAATCCAGAACAGAAAAGAGCGGTTGTTCACAGTAAAGGCCCGCTTTTGATTGTTGCGGGCGCCGGCACCGGAAAAACAACGGTTATAGCAAACCGCATAGCGTATCTTATATCAAAAAAAATAGCGAAACCCGAGGAAATTCTGGCTCTCACTTTTACCGAAAAAGCCGCCGCCGAAATGCAGGAAAGGGTTGATATGCTTGTGCCTTACGGTTTTGCGGATGTGTGGATTTCCACATTTCACTCGTTCGGCAACAGAATTTTGGAGGATGAATCAATTTTTCTGGGGTTAACAAGCGATTTCAAGGTTATGGCTCAACCTCAGCAAATTGTTTTTTTCAGGGAACATCTTTTTGAATTTCCGATGGAAAAATTAAGACCGCTCGGTAATCCGCAAAAGCATATTGACGCATTGTTGTTTTTGTTTTCCCGTCTCAAGGACGAGGATGTTTCATATCAGGAATATGCAAATTATGTTCAACTGCTGGAAAATGTTCTTAAAAAAGAACCGAAAAACATTGAACTCCGAGATGAGTTCGTAATCCAGAAAGAGATTTCGGAAATTTACGGAAAATATGAAGAACTTAAAATGCACTACGGGTTGATTGATTTTAGCGATCAGGTGTGGCTGACACTGAAACTTTTCAGAGACCATCCGTCAGTGTTAAAAAAATACCGCGAAAAGTTCAAATATATTCTTGTAGACGAATTTCAGGACACAAATTATTCTCAATTCCAGTTGCTTAAAATTTTACTGAACAGCGAGAAAAACATAACAGTCGTCGGCGATGACGACCAGAGCATTTACAAGTTCCGCGGCGCTGCGATTTCAAACATACTGAACTTTAAAAAGGCATATCCGAAAGCGAAGCAGGTCGTGCTTACAAAAAACTACCGCTCGCGCCAGCAGATATTAGATGATGCATACACGCTTGTAAAATATAACAATCCCGACCGTCTGGAAGTGAAAAATAAAATCAACAAAAAACTAATTAGTGCAAAAGAGCAAAAGAGCAAAAGAGCAGAAGTGCAAAAGAACGCCGTTTTTCATTATCATTTTGACACGGTTTCTGCGGAGGCGGATTTTGTTGCGAATAAAATTACGGAGTTAATCAGCGAGAATCCGCGTTGCGTTCCGCGAGAATCCGCGTTGTCTTATACCGATTTTGCGGTTCTTGTCCGTTCCAACAATGACGCCTTGCCGTTTATTAAATCGCTTAATGTAAAAAATATTCCATGGCATTTTTCGGGCGGCAGCGGACTTTACGAAAGAGAAGAAATAAAAATTTTAATATCATTTCTTAAAGTCGTCTCCGATTTGTCGGACAATGTTTCGCTGTTTTATCTTTCTTCGTCGGAGATTTACAAAATGCCGATGGACGACCTGACCGTGCTTCTCAACGAATCGTCAAGAAAAAAAAATACTCTGTATAATGTATTCAACAAACCGGATGCGGAAAATATAAGCGACGATGGAAAAAAAATAATTAAAAGAATTACCGGGGATATCAAAAAATATATTGAGATGTCCGGAGAGTTATCTACGGGCGAGGTGCTTTATAAATTTATTAAGGAAACCGGCTGGTTAAAAGAACTTGCCGACGAAAAAAATATTTCCTCGGCGGAAAGTGTCTCAAACATCGCTTTGTTTTTTGAAATCGTCAAAAATTATTCCGAAATTGGAAAGTTTGATAAATTGCAATTTTTCACATCTCATCTCTCGGCTCTTATTGAGGCGGGCAGCAATCCGGCGACCGCCGAGGCGGATTTGGATACCGATGCGGTAAATATTTTAACGATTCATAAAGCGAAAGGTCTTGAATTTCCGGTTGTGTTTATGGTTTCGTTGGTTCAGGACAAATTTCCTGTAAGACGCAGAAAGGAACGTATAGAAATCCCGGATTCGCTTATAAAAGATATTTTGCCGGCGGGTGATTTTCATTTGCAGGAAGAAAGGCGGCTTTTTTACGTCGGTATGACCAGAGCGAAGGATAAACTTTATCTTACAAGCGCTTGTGATTACGGCGGCGCCAGAGAAAGAAAAGTCAGCCAGTTTGTTTTTGAAACGCTTAATTTGGAGCGTCTTAAAATCACATCAAAAAAACTTCATCCGATAGAGGCGATTAAAAAAAATGAGGTTGTAGAAAATTCAACTTCCGTCTCAAAATCTACCGTCCCTCGTCGGCTAACGCTGAGTCATTTTCAAATTGATGATTATCTCACCTGTCCTCTGAAATATAAATACATCCACATATTAAAAATTCCGGTTATGGCAAATCACTCCATAATTTACGGAAATGCCATGCACGAAACAATCCGGTTTTATTACAAAAGAAAAATGGAAAACAAATCGGTTGACTTGGCGGAACTCCTTAAGAAATTTGAAGCGAACTGGCAATCGTCCGGCTTTTTATCCCGCGAGCATGAAGAAAAGCGTCTGGAAGAGGGGCGTGAAACAATAAGGAAATTTTTTCACCGCGAGCAAAAATCCAAAACGCTACCGAAATATATTGAAAAAAAATTCAAGTTTAGTTTCGGCGATGACTTTGTTACGGGCAGGTTTGACAGGGTGGATTTAACTAAAAAAGGCGCGGTGATAATAGATTTCAAGACATCAGATATTTCCGACAAAGATGATGCGGATGACAGGGCAAAAAAAAGCACCCAACTTGCAATATATGCCCTCGCATGGGAAAAGATTACGGGAAAATTACCTCAAAAATTGGAACTCCATTTTGTCAACACGGGCGCTGTCGGTTCCGTTTATCCGGACGAGAAGATGACCGAAAAAATAGAAGAAATTATAAAAAAGGTTTCTGACGGAATAAAAAGCGGAAATTTTACGGCCGCACCGCAGTATCTTTCCTGCAATTATTGCCCGTTTAATAATATCTGTTCCGGCGTTTCCGCTTTATAACAGTGCAGTTAAATCTGTTGTTGAATTTCCGGTTAAATTATAGTATAATCAAATTGCGATGACGATAATTTTAATAGTTGCAGTAGTAATAATTTTAGCACTTGTTTTTTTTATTATAAAAAAAATGCCGTCAACTGCGCAGGACTCACAGTCGGCGCTGCTCATGCAGCAGCAGATAGATGCTTTAAGAAAACAGGTCAGTGAAACGCTCAACGGAAATACAGGACTTATCAACCAGCAGATTGCAGCATTAACTTCGCAGGTCAATAATCAACTTTCATCCGTTGCCGCGCAACTGTTGAACTCCCAAAAGAGCGTCGGCGAACGGCTTGATAACGCCGCAAAGGTTGTCGGCGATGTCAATCTCAGCATAGGACAACTATCGGAGGCGACCAAACGGGTTTTTGAGGTCGGGCAGGATATAGCGTCTTTGCAGGAGATTTTGAGGGCGCCGAAACTGCGCGGAAATATCGGGGAGTTTTTTCTCGGCGATTTGCTTTCGCAGATTTTACCGACTAAATTTTACTCTCTCCAATACGCTTTTAAGTCGGGTGAAAAGGTTGACGCCGTCATTCGTCTCGGGCAGGGGCTTGTTCCGGTTGATTCAAAATTTCCGCTTGAAAATTTCAAAAAAATGGTTGAAGCATCGGAGGAAAAGGAGAAAAATCAGGCGAGAAGAAAGTTTGTCGGCGATGTAAAAAAACATATTGATGCCATATCCGGCAAATATATTTTACCGGACGAGGGGACGTTTGATTTTGCGTTGATGTATATTCCGGCGGAAAACGTTTATTATGAAACGATTATAAGAGAGGAAAATTCCGCCGACGACTCAATTTCAAGTTATGCTCTTACTAAACGGGTTATCCCCGTCTCGCCGAATTCTTTCTATGCGTATTTACAGGCGATAGTTCTGGGACTTCGCGGAATGAAAATTGAGGAGAGTGCGAGAAACATAATGGAAACACTTTCCCGTTTGACCGGTGATTTCGGAAAATTCAAAGAGGATTTTGAAACACTTGGCGGGCATATTTCAAAAGCCGCAGGTAAATTCGACGAAACATCAAAAAAACTGGAAAAATTTGAGAACAAACTTTTATCCGTAGAACACCAAGAAATAAAAGCAATAGAAAACAAATAATTTTTAATTTTTAATTTTCAATTGCCTTTACTGCCGCTATCGTCTAGGTTGGTTTAGGACATCGCCCTCTCAAGGCGGAGACCGTGGGTTCAAATCCCACTAGCGGCATTTTTTAATTAAGTTAATATAAACGGACGGTTATATGAGAAATAAACATAAAGCAATAAAAGATGCATCTTGTTTGGAAACGGTCATTTTCGGAAAAAACCTGAAGGACTTGTTTGAAAATGCTGCCTTTGAAATGTATTCTCTTATTGCCAAACCCGATAGCGAGAAAAAAAAGAAACCGTTCAAAATAACGGTAACTGCAAACAATACAGAGGATTTGCTTATGGCATATCTTAAAGAGTTAATACATTATTATTCGGTAAGAAAAATATTATTATGCAGTGTAAATGTTATGTTGCTTACTGAGAATAAAGTTCACGCAAAACTTACCGGCGAGGAACTTGGCCGTCGTCACCACATTAGTCATAACATAAAATCGGCAAAATACGGTGTTGCAAACGGCGCCGCAAAAATAATCAAAACAAGAACCGGCTACAAAACCCAAATAATTTTTGATGTTAACATCGGCAAATCGTCCATATCTCTATAGTTTTTCTATAAAATCAGATAATTCGCCGTAGTTTTTTATTTTGCAGATTTTGTTGCGGATACTTCTTGCATCCGGAAAACCTTTCGTGTACCACATTGCAATCTTTTTCATAAATCCTACATTTCCTTCGCAAGAGCGTTCCCTGAACTTTTTGACATATCTTATATGTTCCTTTAGTGCGATTCTTTTTTTATCCGTATTATTTTTTGGTTTTGTGGACTTTCCTGTTTTCAAATATTTTTCAATGTCTTTAAATATCCACGGCGTGCCGAGCGCCCCTCTCGCAACTGTAATTCCATCGCATCCGGTTTCATCAAACATTTTTTTTGCAAGTTCGCAACTGAAAATATTACCGCTTCCGAAAACCGGTATTGATACCGCATTCTTTACTGTCCTAATGCTTGTGTAATCTATTTCGCCGGAATACATTTGTTTGCAGGTTCTTCCGTGTATGAAAATCGCCGATAACCCCGCATCTTCAAGGCGTTTTACTAAATCTGTCAGGAAGAACAAATCGCTTTGAGCATAACCGGTTCTTATTTTTACAGTTACAGGTAATTTTAATTTGTTTGATAATGTTCCGGCTATTTTGAGCAATATATCCGGTGACTTCATCAAATAAGCGCCCGATTTCTTTTTTAGTATTTTTTTGACGGGACAGGCGCTGTTGATATCCAGAAACATAATATCGGGTACGGTGTCCAAAAGTATATGGGCGGCGTCTAACATTTGTGCCGGGCCGTTGCCGATTAATTGGGCTGCGATTGGTCTGTCTTTTGAATTTGTTTTCAGCATTTGGAAAGTTTTTGCGCTTTTCATAATGAGAGATGTCGCATCAACCATTTCAAAAAAACAGACACTTACGCCGTATTTACGCACCGTTGTTCTAAACGCAAGGTCGGTGCATCCAGACATAGGAGCCATTATTATATTTGACGGAATTTCTTTGTTTCCGATTTTAATCATGATTATTTGATTATTTTTATTTTATTATTAACCAGTGAAGGAGCATTCCGAGAGAGAGAAAGACGGTGTAGGGGAGATAGACCGATTTTGTTTCGTCAAATTTTAACGATTCGGGAGTTCTAAAAGTTATAAGCGAAAGTAATGCGAAAAATATTTTTTTGAGCGTCGGCAGAAGATTTTTTTTGGCGAACAGCACGATAATTGCAGCGAGCCCGCCGAAAATCGCCCCGTAAAATCCGCCCATAACGACAAAATCAAAGCCCTTCAGAGTTCCAATTGCCGCCATAAATTTTACGTCACCAGCGCCCATTCCTCCCAACAAATAAAAAATAAACAAAAATAAAAAACCCGCCGCAAATCCGGCGAGTGAATCCTTTAATCCGGGCAAACCCGAATTATAAAAATTAAATCCGAGTCCCAAAATTACAGTCGGAAATGTTATAAAATTATAGACCTTGCGGTATTTTATGTCGGTATAGGAAGAAGCGGCTAAAAAAATGAAAAGGATTATGTTGATAATCACGGTTTGTAATCGGGGCATTTCCCTCGGAATCCGTCGGTGCAGATTTCTCTTTTACATGAAGTTAAAGATTTCTTTTTGCAAAAATATATCATACAGGATACACCCTGTTCAAGAGAGCAATAGATACAATCGGATCCCATTCTTCTTACGGGTTGCGGTGATTTAATAGTTTTTGAGGTCTCTGTTAATGTTTGCATTTTTTTTATAGTGGAGTGAAAAATTTGCTTCCGAGTGACTATTGCGGGGGTAGGATTTGAACCTACGACCTCCAGGTTATGGGCCTGACGAGCTACCGGGCTGCTCTACCCCGCGCAAACATTGTAACAAAAAATAATAAATCTGTCAAGTAAAAAATTATCAGCAAAATAAAAAAGAGTGTTTTGGAAAACTTCGGATTTTGTTTTTAAACATTAAAACTGTCCGAAAAGTTTCATCGTGGTTAAACGAAGTCGTTTGGAAATGATTTTGAGCATTATCTGAAATATCTTGGAAGCGATTTGCGGATTTTTATTTTTCAGTTCGTCAAATTTTTCACGACTGATTGCCAAAAGCGTTGTCTGTGTAAGTGCGGATGCATATGCGGAGCGGGGTTGAGTATCGTACAGTGAAAGTTCGCCGAAAATATCGCCCTCTTTCATAACAGCGATGGTTTCCTCGTTGTCCCTGTCAACTATAAAAATTCCTACCATACCTTCTTTGACGATAAACAATCGGTCACCCATATCACCTTGTTTGAAAATAACATCGTCTTTTTTGAATGATTCAAGGGAAAGAATTGCCGCGAACTCTTTTTGCTCAGTTTCAGTAAGATACGAAAAATACGGATGATTTTTTAAGAAAGCAGTTATGTCGCCCATAACGCAATATAATATAAAAAAAATAATTTTTTGTCAAGTGCCCGTATCAACCCGAGAGCCGATATTGATTTTA